>NZ_JAZHLK010000030.1:0-51468 GCF_036549515.1 Aurantimonas sp. E1-2-R+4
GAGTTCCCGGGCGACGACATCCCGATCGTGAAGGGTTCGGCGCTGGCGGCGCTGGAGGATTCCAACAAGGAGATCGGCGAGGACGCGGTGCGGGCGCTGATGGCGGAAGTCGACAGGTATATTCCGACGCCGGCGCGTCCGATCGACCAGCCGTTCCTGATGCCGATCGAGGACGTGTTCTCGATTTCGGGTCGCGGCACGGTGGTGACGGGGCGTGTCGAGCGCGGCATCGTGAAGGTTGGCGAGGAAGTCGAGATCGTCGGCATCCGCGACACCAAGAAGACGACGGTGACGGGCGTGGAGATGTTCCGCAAGCTTCTGGACCAGGGCCAGGCGGGCGACAACATCGGCGCGCTGATCCGCGGCGTCGACCGCGAGGGCGTCGAGCGCGGCCAGGTTCTGTGCAAGCCGGGTTCGGTGAAGCCGCATACGCGGTTCATGGCCGAGGCGTACATCCTGACCAAGGAGGAGGGCGGTCGCCATACACCGTTCTTCACCAACTACCGGCCGCAGTTCTATTTCCGCACGACGGACGTGACCGGAGTGTGCACGCTTCCCGAGGGCACCGAGATGGTGATGCCGGGCGATAATGTGACGATGGACGTGACGCTGATCGTGCCGATCGCGATGGAAGAGAAGCTGCGCTTCGCCATCCGTGAAGGCGGCCGCACCGTCGGCGCCGGCATCGTCGCCAGCATCGTCGAGTAAGATACGCGACAAGCGGGCGCGTTGCGGCACGATTGAGTGACGCGCCCGGTTCTTTGCCCGAAGGGGCGAGCGGGGCATGCCTCGCGCCACGTTGGCTGCTTTGAGAAGACAAGCGCTCGGAAAGCGCCGCCGCGCCGGTGGTCTCCGACGAGAGGACGAATGAAATGAACGGCCAGAATATCCGTATCCGCCTCAAGGCGTTCGATCACCGGGTTCTCGATGCGTCGACCCGGGAGATCGTGTCGACCGCCAAGCGTACCGGCGCGAACGTGCGGGGTCCGATCCCGCTGCCGACGCGGATCGAAAAGTTCACCGTCAACCGCTCGCCGCACATCGACAAGAAGTCGCGCGAGCAGTTCGAAATGCGCACCCACAAGCGGCTCCTCGACATTGTCGATCCGACGCCGCAGACGGTCGACGCGCTCATGAAACTCGACCTCGCCGCTGGCGTAGATGTCGAGATCAAGCTCTGATCCGAGCACGGGAAGGATAACGCCCATGCGTTCAGGTGTGATAGCCCAGAAGGTCGGCATGACCCGCGTCTACAATGACGTCGGCGAGCATGTTCCGGTTACCGTTCTGAAGGTCGAAAACCTCCAGGTCGTCGCTCAGCGGACCAAGGAAAAGAACGGCTACACCGCCGTTCAGGTCGGCGCTGGCCTCGCCAAGGTCAAGAATACGACGAAGCCTATGCGTGGCGTGTTCGCCCAGGCTTCGGTCGAGCCGAAGCGCAAGCTCGTCGAGTTTCGCGTTTCGGACGACAACATGATCGACGTCGGCGCCGAGATTACGGCCGAGCATTTCGTTCCGGGGCAGATGGTCGACGTGACCGGAACCTCGATCGGTAAGGGTTTTGCCGGCGCGATGAAGCGTCATAATTTCGGCGGACTGCGCGCCACCCACGGCGTCTCGGTCTCGCACCGTTCGCATGGTTCGACCGGTCAGCGTCAGGATCCGGGCAAGGTCTTCAAGAACAAGAAGATGGCCGGGCACATGGGACAGGTTCGCGTCACCACGCAGAATCTCGAAGTGGTGCGCACCGATCTCGACAAGGGCCTGATCCTGATCCGAGGCGCGGTTCCGGGTTCGAAGGGCGGCTGGATCGAAATTCGCGATGCCGTCAAGGCTTCGCTGCCCGACAACGCGCCGAAGCCGGCCGCGCTGCGTTCGGCCGCCAACGATGGCGCCGCCGCGGAAACCGCGGACGCTTCCGAGGGAGCGGAATAATGGACATTACGATCAAGAGCCTCGATGGCAAGGACGCTGGCACGGTTACGCTGGCGGACGAGATATTCGGTCTCGAGCCACGCGAGGACATCCTGCAGCGGATGGTTCGCTGGCAGTTGGCCAAGCGCCAGCAGGGTACGCATCAGACGCTCGGACGCGCGGACATCGCGCGCACCGGTGCCAAGCTGTATCGCCAGAAGGGCACGGGCCGGGCTCGTCACGGCTCGGCGCGCGCGCCGCAGTTCCGCGGCGGCGGCAAGGCCCATGGCCCGACCTCGCGCAGCCATGCTCATGACCTTCCCAAGAAGGTCCGGGCGCTGGCACTTAAGCATGCGCTTTCGGCCAAGGCGAAATCGGGCGGCCTCATCGTCGTCGACGAGCTGAAGTCGTCGGAAGCCAAGACCAAGGCGATGATCAAGAGCTTCGCCGGTCTCGGCCTTTCCAACGCACTGATCATCGGCGGCGCCGAGCTGGACACGAATTTCTCGCGCTCGGCCCGCAACATTCCGAATATCGACGTGCTGCCGATCCAGGGCATCAACGTCTACGACATTCTCCGCCGCCAGACGCTGGTTCTGTCTAAGGCTGCGGTCGAGGCTCTGGAGGAGCGGTTCAAGTGAGCGATCTTCGCCATTACGACGTCATCACGAGCCCGGTGATCACCGAGAAGTCGACGCTTCTTTCGGAATCCAACCAGGTTGTCTTCAACGTGCCGCGCACCGCGACCAAGCCGGACATCAAGGCGGCTGTCGAGGCGCTGTTCGGGGTGAAGGTCACCGCCGTCAACACGCTGGTCCGCAAGGGCAAGGTCAAGCGCTTCCGTGGCCGTATCGGCCGCCAGAGCGATCAGAAAAAAGCCGTCGTGACGCTGGCCGAAGGCCAGTCCATCGACGTCTCGACCGGTCTTTGATCGGGACCGGAGGAGCTTAGGCAATGGCACTAAAGAATTTCAAACCGAACACGCCGAGCCAGCGCCAGCTGGTCATCGTCGATCGCTCGGGTCTGTGGAAGGGCAAGCCTGTCAAGCAGCTCACCCAGGGGCTGACTCAAAAGGGCGGACGCAACAACACGGGTCGGGTAACCGCGCGCTATCAAGGTGGTGGTCATAAGCGGACCTACCGCATGATCGACTTCAAGCGCCGCAAGCTCGACATGTGGGCGACGGTCGAGCGGATCGAGTATGATCCAAACCGCACCGCGTTCATCGCGCTGGTCAAGTATGAGGACGGGCAGGTCGCCTACATCCTGGCGCCGCAGCGGCTTGCCGCGGGCGACAAGGTGATTGCTGGGCTCACGGGCGTCGACGTCAAGCCGGGCAACGCGATGCCGCTGTCGGCGATGCCGGTCGGAACCATCGTCCACAATGTCGAGATGAAGCCGGAAAAGGGCGGTCAGATCGCGCGCTCCGCCGGGTCTTACGCTCAGCTCGTCGGCCGCGACTCCGGCCTTGCGATCCTTCGCCTGAATTCGGGCGAGCAACGGCTGGTGCCGTCGTCGTGTTTCGCCACGGTCGGCGCGGTGTCCAACCCGGATCATTCGAACATCAACCTCGGCAAGGCTGGTCGTTCGCGCTGGCTGGGTCGTCGTCCGCATGTCCGCGGTGTCGCCATGAACCCGGTCGACCACCCGCATGGCGGTGGTGAAGGCCGGACATCCGGTGGACGCCATCCGGTATCGCCCTGGGGCAAGCCGACGAAGGGCAAGCGGACCCGCCAGAACAAGGCGACCGACAAGTTCATCATGCGCTCGCGTCATCAGCGTAAGAAGTAAGAGGATTTTTTCATGACACGTTCCGTCTGGAAGGGTCCGTTCGTCGATGGCTACCTTCTCAAGAAAGCCGAGAAGGGGCGCGCGAGCGGCCGCAACGATGTGATCAAGATCTGGAGCCGTCGTTCGACGATCCTGCCGCAGTTCGTCGGCCAGACCTTCGGCGTCTACAATGGGTCCAAGCACATTCCCGTGTCGGTGAACGAGGACATGGTCGGGCACAAGTTCGGCGAGTTCGCTCCAACCCGGACCTATTATGGCCACGGCGCCGACAAGAAGGCGAAGAGGAAATAACGATGGGCAAGGCCAAAGCCGAACGTCGGCTGAAGGATAACGAGGCGAAGGCTGTTGCCCGGACGATCCGTGTCAGCCCGCAGAAGCTCAATCTCGTCGCGCAGCTGATCCGCGGCAAGAAGGTCGGCGCCGCGTTGGCAGACCTGACCTTCTCGCGCAAGCGGATCGCCGAGACGGTAAAGAAGACGCTGGAAAGCGCCATCGCCAACGCCGAGAACAATCATGATCTCGACGTCGATTCGCTGATCGTCGCCGAGGCCTATGTGGGCAAGTCGATCACGATGAAGCGTTTCCATGCCCGCGGTCGCGGTCGGGCGAGCCGGGTCGAGAAGCCGTTCTCGCATCTGACGATCGTCGTGCGCGAGATCGCCGAACTCGAGGAGGCCGCGTAATGGGTCAGAAAATCAATCCGACCGGCTTTCGGCTCGGCATCAACCGCACCTGGGATTCGCGTTGGTTCGCCAACACCGGCGAATATGGCCAGTTGCTCCACGAGGATCTGAAGATCCGCCGCTATCTGCTCGAAGAGCTGAAGCAGGCCGCGATCTCCAAGATTGTCATCGAGCGTCCGCACAAGAAGTGCCGGATCACGATCCATTCGGCGCGTCCGGGCATCGTCATCGGCAAGAAGGGCGCGGACATCGAGAAGCTTCGCAAGAAGCTCGCCTCGATGACCAACGCCGAGACGCACATCAACATCGTCGAGGTGCGCAAGCCCGAGACGGATGCGACCCTGGTCGCGCAGTCGATCGCCCAGCAGCTGGAGCGCCGCGTGGCGTTCCGCCGCGCCATGAAGCGCGCCGTCCAGTCGGCGATGCGCCTCGGCGCCGAGGGCATCCGCATCAATTGCGGTGGCCGTCTCGGTGGCGCGGAAATCGCGCGGACGGAGTGGTATCGCGAAGGCCGTGTGCCGTTGCACACGCTGCGCGCCGACATCGACTATGGCACCGCCGAGGCGAAGACTGCCTATGGCATTTGCGGCGTCAAGGTCTGGATCTTCAAGGGCGAGATTCTCGAGCACGATCCAATGGCGTCCGAACGCCGGCAGATCGAGGGCGACAGTCAAGGTGGCGGTCGTCGCCGCGAACACGCCTGAGCGTTCAGAATTCGGAGTGAACTAAGATGCTGCAGCCAAAGCGCACTAAGTACCGGAAGGCGTTCAAGGGACGCATTCATGGTACCGCAAAGGGCGGAACCGGCCTCAACTTCGGTGCCTTCGGCCTGAAGGCGATGGAACCGGAGCGGGTGACCGCTCGCCAGATCGAGGCGGCTCGCCGCGCGATCACCCGACAGATGAAGCGCCAGGGGCGCGTGTGGATCCGGATTTTCCCGGATCTGCCGGTGACCTCGAAGCCTACTGAAGTCCGCATGGGTAAGGGTAAGGGCTCCGTCGACTATTGGGCGGCGCGCGTTCATCCTGGCCGCGTGGTCTTCGAGATCGACGGGGTCGATGAAGTGACTGCCCGCGAGGCGCTTCGCCTCGGTGCGGCAAAGCTGCCGATCCGCACGCGCTTTATCCAGCGCATTGCCGAGTAAGGAGAGTTTGAAGTGAAAGCTTCCGACGTCAAAGCGATGACCCAGGACGAACTCACCGATGAGCTCGGCAAGCTGAAGAAGGAGCAGTTCAATCTGCGCTTCCAGCGTGCCACGGGTCAGCTCGAGAATACCGCCCGCGTGCGCCAGGTGCGCCGCGATATCGCGCGCATCAAGACGATTTCTCGCCATAAGGCGGGCGAGGCCAAGGCCTGAGGACGGAACTATGCCGAAACGCATCCTGCAGGGGACAGTGGTCTCCGATAAGAACGAAAAGACGGTGGTCGTGCTGGTGGAGCGTCGCTTCACCCATCCGCTGTTCAAAAAGACCGTGCGCCGGTCGAAGAAGTACAAGGCGCACGACGAGAACAACCAGTGCAAGGTCGGCGATATGGTCTCCATCGAGGAGACCCGGCCGATCTCGAAGGACAAGAGCTGGATCGTCGTTTCGAACGGCGTGGCAGCAGCCAGTTGATGGATTGGCCGGGACAGTGCGGTTCGGCACGTCCCGGCAGCAAGTTTTGAAGGCGGCCTGACATGATTCAGATGCAAACAAACCTCGACGTCGCGGATAATTCCGGCGCCCGTCGTGTCATGTGCATCAAGGTGCTGGGCGGCTCGAAGCGGAAATATGCCTCGGTGGGCGACATCATTGTCGTTTCCGTCAAGGAGGCCATTCCGCGCGGCCGCGTGAAAAAGGGCGACGTGATGAAGGCCGTGGTGGTGCGTACCGCCAAGGACATCCGCCGCGCCGATGGCTCGGTCATCCGGTTCGACCGGAACGCCGCCGTCATTATCGACAACAAGAAAGAGCCGCTTGGCACGCGTATCTTCGGACCGGTTCCGCGCGAGCTTCGCGCCAAGAGCCACATGAAGATCGTCTCCCTGGCCCCCGAAGTTCTTTAAGAGGAGAGCGGACGATGCAGAAGATCCGCAAGGGCGACAATGTCGTCGTGCTCGCCGGCAAGGACAAGGGCCGGTCGGGTGAAGTGATTCAGATGATGCCGAAAGAGGGGCGGGCACTGGTGCGCGGGGTCAATATGATCAAGCGCCATCAACGCCAGTCCGCTTCCCAGGAAGCCGGCATCATCACCAAGGAAGCCCCGATCCAATTGTCGAACATCGCGGTCGCCGACCCGAAGGACGGCAAGGCGACGCGCGTGGGCTTCAAGACCCTCGACGACGGCACCAAGGTGCGTGTCGCGAAGCGCTCGGGAGAGCAGATCAATGGCTGATACGGAAACCGCTTACGTGCCGCGTCTCAAGCGCGTCTATCGCGAAGAGGTCCGCAAGGCGATGCAGGAAGAGTTCTCGTACAAGAACGAGATGCAGATTCCCCGCGTCGACAAGATCGTGATCAATATGGGCGTCGGCGAAGCCACCGCCGATTCCAAGAAGCCGACGGTGGCGGCCGAGGACCTGGCAAGGATCGCCGGCCAGAAGCCGATCATCACCCATGCCCGTAACTCGATCGCCGGATTCAAGGTCCGCGAGGGCATGCCGATCGGCGCGAAGGTCACGCTTCGCAAGGATAAAATGTACGAGTTCATGGATCGGCTGGTCCAGATCGCGCTGCCGCGCGTTCGTGATTTTCGCGGCCTGAACCCGAAGAGCTTTGACGGTCGCGGCAATTTCGCGATGGGCGTCAAGGAGCACATCGTGTTCCCCGAGATCAACTATGACAAGGTCGATCAGATGTGGGGCATGGACATCATCGTCTGTACGACGGCGAAGACCGACGAGGAAGCCCGAGCGCTTTTGAAGGCGTTCAACTTCCCCTTCCGCCAGTAACGGCAGACGAGCAAAGGACGAGACAATGGCCAAAAAGGGCATGATCGAGCAGAACAACCGGCGCATAAAGCTGGTGGCGAAATACGCCGCCAAGCGCGCTGCTCTGAAGGCGATCACCAAGAATGCCGACGCTCCCATGGAGGAGCGTTTTCAGGCGCAGCTCCAGCTCGCGGAACTTCCGCGCAACGGCTCGAAGGTACGTATCCGCAATCGCTGCGAAGTGACGGGCCGTCCGCGCGCCTATTATCGCAAGCTGAAGATGAGCCGCATCGCGCTCCGGGAACTTGGCAATAATGGCCAGATCCCCGGTATCGTGAAGTCGAGCTGGTAAGGAGGTAGCGACATGTCACTGTCTGATCCGCTCGGCGATATGCTGACCCGCATCCGTAACGCGATCATGCGCAACAAGACGACGGTTTCCACGCCGGCGTCGAAACTGCGCGGTCGAGTCCTCGATGTCCTGAAGGACGAGGGCTACATTCGCGGCTACACCCAGACCGAATTCGAGAACGGCAAGTCCGACTTCGAAATCGAGTTGAAATATTACGACAATGGCCCGGTCATTCGCGAGATCGCTCGCGTTTCCAAGCCCGGTCGTCGGGTCTACGTTTCGGCGAAGACCATCCCGCAGGTCGCCAATGGTCTCGGCATCTCCGTCCTTTCGACTCCGAAGGGCGTTATGGCCGATCACAGCGCCCGCGAACAGAATGTCGGCGGCGAGGTGCTCTGTCGCGTCTTCTGACGCGGCAGCCTCGACCCGCAACGAACGGACAGGGTATCGAAATGTCTCGTATTGGTAAGAAGCCGGTCGCCGTGCCCGAGGGCGTCACCGCCTCCGTTGAGGGGCAGACGGTCAAGGCTAAGGGACCGAAGGGCGAACTGTCCTTCGTCGTCAATGAAGAAGTGCTGGTCAAGATGGAGGACGGCGCTGTGGCCGTCGATCCGCGCGACAATTCCAAGGATGCGCGCTCCAAATGGGGCATGTCGCGGACAATGATCGCGAACATCCTCAATGGCGTGAAGACGGGCTTCGAAAAGAAGCTCGAAATCAACGGTGTTGGCTATCGCGCGTCGCTTCAGGGCAAGAATCTCCAGTTGGCTCTGGGCTTTTCGCACGACGTGCTCTATCCGGTGCCGGAAGGCATCCAGATTGTCGTGCCCAAGCCGACGGAAATCGTCATCTCGGGTATCGACCGGCAGCAGGTCGGCCAGGTCGCGGCTGAAATCCGCGGCTATCGCGGCCCAGAGCCCTACAAGGGCAAGGGCGTGAAATACGCGAACGAGACGATCGTTCGCAAAGAAGGCAAGAAGAAGTAGGGCTCGTTATGGCTACCTTGAAGGCAAACCTGCGACGCCGGGCTTCGCGCATCCGCCGCTCGCTGAAGAAGGTGGCGAACGGTCGTCCGCGACTGTCCGTCCACCGCTCTTCGAAGAACATCTACGCGCAGATCATCGACGACGCGGCGGGCCGTACGCTCGCTTCGGCCTCGACGCTCGAGCCGTCGCTGCGGTCGGAACTGAAGACCGGCGCCGACACCGCCGCGGCTGCTGCCGTCGGCAAGCTTGTCGCCGACCGCGCGAAGGAAGCCGGGGTGAGCGATGTCGTGTTCGATCGCGGCTCGTTCGTCTATCATGGCCGCGTGAAGGCGCTGGCCGAGTCGGCGCGCGAGGGCGGTCTCAACTTCTGAGGCCTGCTCGGTTCGCCCGGACGTTTTCGTTGGGGCGGATCGTATGACCGTTCGGCGGCCGCTTAATGCGGCCGTCTTTTCAAAAGACGCCTCCGGAAAAGAATAAGGAACAGGATATGGCGCCTCGTAACGACAGACGTGACGACCGCGATGACGGTTTCGTCGACAAGCTCGTCCACATCAACCGCGTCGCCAAGGTGGTGAAGGGCGGCCGCAGATTCGGTTTTGCCGCGCTCGTCGTCGTCGGCGATCTGAAGGGCCGCGTCGGCTTCGGCCACGGCAAGGCGCGCGAAGTGCCGGAAGCGATCCGCAAGGCGACGGAAGCCGCCAAGCGCGATCTGATCTTCGTGCCGCTGCGCGATGGCCGGACGCTGCATCATGACGTCACCGGTCGCCACGGCGCCGGCAAGGTCATTCTGCGCGCCGCCGAGGCCGGTACCGGCATCATCGCCGGTGGTCCGATGCGCGCCGTCTTTGAGGCGGTCGGCATGCATGACGTTGTCGCCAAGTCGCTGGGATCGTCGAACCCCTACAACATGGTTCGCGCCACCTTCGACGGGCTCCGGAACGCCACCCATCCCAAGGATGTCGCGTCGCGTCGGGGTATCAAATATTCGACCCTTCAGGCCCGCCGCCGGGAAGTCATCGGCGCTCAGGCGGCCGAAGATTGATTGGAAGCGAGAACCTCCTTCGAGGTTCTCGCGCTTTGACTGAAGGAGCCAATCGATGGCCGAAAAGAAATCCGCAGGGTCCACGGTCACGGTCGAGCAGACCGGCAGCCCGGTCCGCCGCCCTGGTGCTCAGCGCCAGACGCTGGTCGGTCTTGGCTTGAACAAGATGCACCGTCGCCGCACGCTGGAGGATACTCCCGCGGTGCGCGGCATGATCGCCAAGGTCGCTCACCTCGTGCGTGTGGTCGAAGAGGCTTGACGAGCGCCGCGGAGCGACGAGCTTCGCGCGAGCGACGAGCCAAATCCCTTTGCCAGAACCTCGACCGCACGCATCGCATCGCGTTGCCGGGATCGAAGTTCCAGGAGAAACAAAATGAAACTTAACGAGATTTCCGACAAGGACGGCGCCACCCACTTGCGCCAGCGCGTCGGTCGTGGAATCGGCTCGGGACGCGGCAAGACCGGTGGTCGAGGCGTCAAGGGTCAGAAGTCCCGGTCCGGCGTCGCCATCAACGGGTTCGAAGGCGGTCAGATGCCGCTCTTCCGGCGCCTGCCGAAGCGTGGCTTCACGAATATTTTTGCCAAGAGCTTCAACGTGGTCTCAGTTGGCCGCATCCAGCAGGCGATCGACGCCGGCAAGCTGGACGCCAAGGGCATGATCGATCTCGCCGCGTTGAAGGCGGCGGGCGTGGTGCGCCGTTCCAAGGACGGCATCCGCCTCCTGGGCGACGGCGATCTCTCGGCGAAGGTTTCGATCACGGTCAACGGTGCGTCGAAGTCGGCGGTTGAAAAGGTCGAGAAAGCGGGCGGTTCGGTGACGACGGCGGGTGCGGGGGCTTAATCGCCCTTCTTGCACACGCCTTCCTCGCCGTTTATCTCTCGTGCTTCCTCGGGGGGAGAGATTTGCTCTCCCCGCTCGAGTGAAGCGGACCGCGCGTGACCGTCTTTCTGCTGACCCGCGGGACAACCCGGAGACAAGTTCGACATGGCATCGGCTGCGGAACAACTCGCCGCTAACTTGAACTTCTCGGCCTTCGCCAAGGCCGAGGATCTCAAGAAGCGCATCTGGTTCACTCTTGGCGCACTGCTTGTTTATCGCCTCGGGACCTATATACCGATGCCGGGCATCAATCCGGACGCGTTGGCGCAGGCGTTTCAGCAGCAGTCGACCGGCATTTTGGGCATGTTCAACATGTTCTCCGGCGGTGCGGTCGGGCGAATGGCGATCTTTGCCCTCGGCATCATGCCGTATATCTCCGCCTCGATCATCATTCAGCTGATGACGTCGGTCATTCCGTCGTTGGAGCAGCTGAAGAAGGAAGGCGAGCAGGGCCGCAAGATCATCAACCAGTACACGCGCTACGGCACGGTGCTGTTGGCGACCGTGCAGGCGTATGGCATCGCCGTCGGGTTGCAGACGCAGCCGGGGATCGTCGTCGACCCTGGCACATTCTTTCAGATTTCCGCGGTCATTACGCTGGTCGGCGGCACCATGTTCCTGATGTGGCTCGGTGAGCAGATCACCGCGCGCGGCATCGGCAACGGTATTTCGCTGATCATCTTCGCCGGAATCGTCGCCAATCTCCCGTCCGCGATCGCCAACCTGTTGGAGCTCGGCCGGACCGGGGCGCTGTCGACGGCGATCATTCTCCTCGTGATCCTGGTCGCGGTGGTATCGATCGCCGTGATCGTGTTTTTCGAGCGGGCGCAGCGCCGGCTTTTGATTCAGTATCCGAAGCGCCAGGTCGGCAACCGCATGTTCCAGGGCGACACGTCGCACCTGCCATTGAAACTGAACACTGCAGGCGTCATTCCGCCGATCTTCGCGTCGTCGCTGCTGCTGCTGCCGGTGACGATGGCGAATTTTTCCGACACGTCGGCTCTGCCGGGCTGGGCGACGACCATCATCGCGTCCCTCGGCAACGGACAGCCGCTGCACATGTTTCTCTATGGCAGCTTGATCGCGTTCTTCGCCTTCTTCTATACGGCGGTCGTCTTCAATCCGAAGGACACGGCCGACAATCTGAAGAAGCATGGCGGTTTCGTCCCAGGCATTCGGCCGGGTGAGCGAACGGCGGAGTATATCGACTACGTGCTGACGCGTATCACGGTGGTGGGAGCGATCTATCTCGTTCTTATCTGTCTCTTGCCGGAATTCCTGATTTCGGCCGTGGGGGTGCCGTTTTATCTGGGCGGTACGTCGCTGCTGATTGTGGTTAGCGTGACGATGGATACGGTCGCTCAGGTGCAGGGGCATCTTCTGGCGCACCAGTACGAGGGCCTCGTCAAGAAGTCGAAGCTCAGAGGTGGGAGACGGGGAGCCAGATGAGACTCATACTGCTCGGGCCACCGGGAGCCGGGAAGGGCACCCAGGCACAGAGGTTGATCGAGCGGCACGGGATTCCGCAGCTTTCGACCGGGGACATGTTGCGGGCGGCCGTCACCGCCCAGAGTGAAATCGGCCTGAAGGCGAAGGCCGTCATGGATGCCGGGAATCTGGTGTCGGACGATATCGTCAATGCGATCGTGTCCGAACGGATCGATCAGGACGACTGCGCCGAGGGGTTCATCCTCGACGGATATCCGCGCACGCTGAATCAGGCGGATGCGGTCGAGGCGATGCTCGAGAACAAGGGGTTCGGGCTCGACCACGTCATCGAAATCAAGGTCGATGACGACATTCTGGTGCGGCGGGTTTCGGGGCGTTTTTCCTGTGCCAACTGCGGCGCGGTCTATCACGACGAAGATAGGCAGCCGAAGGTCGCTGGGGTCTGCGACGTTTGCGGGTCGACCGAGTTCAAGCGCCGTCCGGACGACAACGCGGAAACTATGCGGACCCGCCTTCGCTCCTATTACAGAGATACCTCGCCGCTCGTCGGCTACTATCACTGCAAAGGTACTCTGCGCGGGGTCGACGGCATGCAGCCGATCGATGTCGTGACCGCGAGCATCGAAACCGTTCTCAGCGCCGAACCCGCATCAGGCGGGTATCGCGCTGGACAAGCGGGCGGTTGACTTGTCAAGCCCCGTTGCTCTATAGCCTGCGCCTATTCGCGAATCCTTTGCGATCGGCGCAGGCCTTCGTTCGAGGGCCAGCTTCGGTCGTTTTCGGCCGTAGGGCTCTCATCTTGCATGAGACGGGCTCCCTGCCCATCTAAATCTAGGAGTATCGACGTGGCCCGTATCGCTGGCGTCAACATCCCGAGCAACAAGCGCGTCGTCATCGCGCTGCAGTACATCCATGGCATCGGTTCGACCTTCGCCAAGGAGATCGTGCAGAAGGTCAATCTCGGCGATGAGCGCCGGGTCAATGATCTGACCGACGGTGAAGTGCTGCAGATTCGCGAGATCATCGACCGCGACTATCAGGTCGAGGGCGATCTGCGCCGCGAGACGGCGATGAACATCAAGCGTCTGATGGACCTCGGCTGCTATCGCGGCCTGCGGCATCGTCGCAGCCTGCCGGTTCGCGGTCAGCGGACCCATACCAACGCCCGTACCCGCAAGGGTCCCGCGAAGGCGATCGCAGGCAAGAAGAAGTAATTTTTACACGGCGCGCCCTCTGGGCGCGCTGTTGGTGTAGCCGCCGGCATTACGGCGGTGTGGATATCAAACAGGACTTATTAAATGGCCAAGGAAGCACAACGCGTTCGTCGCCGCGAGCGCAAGAACATCATTTCGGGCGTCGCCCATGTGAGTTCGACCTTCAACAACACGCTGATCACGATCACCGACGCGCAGGGCAACGCGATTGCCTGGTCGTCGGCTGGCGCTCAGGGCTTCAAGGGCTCGCGCAAGTCGACGCCGTTCGCCGCGCAGGTTGCCGCGGAAGACGCTGCCAAGAAGGCGCAGGAGCACGGCATGCGGACCCTCGAGGTCGAGGTGTGCGGACCAGGTTCCGGGCGCGAGTCCGCGTTGCGCGCACTGCAGGCAGCCGGCTTCACGATCACGTCGATTCGGGACGTGACGCCGATCCCGCATAACGGCGTGCGTCCGCGCAAGAAGCGCCGCGTTTGATGCTTTCCGCCGCGTCCTTTTAGGGGGCGGCGTGCGGCCGACAGGAGGGGTTTCACCCTCCGTTATCAGACCTATCGCCACGATTGGATGGTGGCGAGGAAACTGAAAGGCATCCGTCATGATTGCTAGCAACTGGCAAGACCTTACCAAGCCCAACCAGGTGGTGTTCAAGAGCGGCGGCAGCCGTGTCAAGGCATCGCTGACGGCAGAGCCGCTTGAGCGCGGCTTCGGGCTTACCCTCGGCAACGCGCTGCGCCGCGTCCTGCTCTCGTCGCTCCAGGGAGCGGCGATCACCGCGGTCCAGATCGACGGCGTATTGCACGAGTTTTCGTCGATCCCGGGCGTGCGGGAGGATGTCACGGACATCGTCCTCAACATCAAGGAAATCTGCATCGGTATGCAGGGCGAGGGACCGAAGCGCATGGTCGTGCGCAAGCAGGGCCCTGGCGTCGTACGCGCTGGCGACATCCAGACGGTAGGCGATATCGAGGTTCTCAATCCCGAGCATGAGATCTGCACCCTCGACGAGGGCGCGGAAATCCGCATGGAATTTACGGTCAACACCGGCAAGGGTTATGTTCCTGCCGACCAGAATCGGGCGGAAGATGCGCCGATCGGCCTGATCCCGGTCGACTCGCTGTTTTCGCCGGTCAAGAAGGTGTCCTACAAGGTCGAGGCCACCCGCGAGGGGCAGGACCTCAACAAGGACAAGCTGACCATGCAGATCGAGACCGACGGCTCGATCACCGGTGAGGACGCGGTGGCCTATGCCGCGCGCATTCTCCAGGATCAGCTGTCTGTCTTCGTCAACTTCGAAGAGCCGCAGCGTGACCAGCGCGGCGCGGCCGGGGCCGCCGAGGAGCAGATGGCCGAACTGGCCTTCAATCCGGCGCTGCTGAAGAAGGTCGACGAGTTGGAGCTTTCGGTTCGCTCGGCCAATTGCCTGAAGAACGACAACATCGTCTATATCGGCGATTTGATCCAGAAGACCGAAGCGGAGATGTTGCGGACGCCGAATTTCGGCCGCAAGTCGCTGAACGAGATCAAGGAAGTGCTCGCCTCGATGGGGCTGCATCTCGGCATGGAAGTCACCGATTGGCCGCCGGAGAACATCGACGATCTCGCCAAGCGTTACGAAGACCAGTACTAGGACGACGCGCGCCCGGCCGCTGTCGCGGCCGGGCGCCACTGCAATGATTCAAAGGAACGGCGGCCTGTCGCATCGACGGCAGGGACGCAAAGATCCCGACCTCCGGCGCCAAGGCGTCGGCATATTTCTCTGAGGAAAACCCCATGCGTCACGCCAAGCGCGGCCGGAAACTCAACCGTACCGCCAGTCACCGTAAAGCGATGTTCGCCAACATGTCGGCGTCGCTGATCATGCACGAGCAGATCGTCACAACCCTGCCGAAGGCAAAGGAACTGCGCCCGATCATCGAGAAGATGATTACGCTGGGCAAGCGCGGCGATCTTCATGCCCGTCGCCAGGCGCTGTCGAAGGTCCGCGACGGCTCCGTCATCGCCAAGCTGTTCGATACGCTGGCGACCCGCTATGCTGATCGCAACGGCGGCTATACCCGCGTTCTCAAGGCCGGTTTCCGCCGCGGCGACAACGCTCCGCTGGCGGTTATCGAGTTCGTCGATCGCGATCCCGAGGCTCGCGGCGCGATCGATCGTGAGCGGATCGAGGCCGAAGGCGAGCAGGAAGACGCCGCCTGATCCTCGGATCGACGCCATGACAGAATGACGAAGGGGCCCGCGTGGCCCCTTTTTCGTGCGTGGCGTCGGCCGCATTTCGCGACTTGCCGATCAGGTACTTCAAGCAGCAACGTATAGTCGTGTGACGCGGGTTCCGACGGCAGATGGCTTTGGCGGGTTGGGCGGCCGTTGTCATATCACGCCGGCGATTGACCCTCGTGGTCACGTTGTGCCCTCTGCTGCAAGAGAGCCGTCGTGCGTGCAGCGTCGGCAGGCCGAGCGAAATGGAACCCTTGGCCGAGGCGGCATCCGAGCTCCGAGAGCCGTTTCGCCTGAGTAGCACACTCGATTCCCTCGGCGACTGTCCTCATGCCCAGCTTAGCGGAGATATCGATCAGAGCTTCGACGATGACACGGCTGGGGGCGTCGGTCAGGAGGCGGTCGATGAAACTCTTGTCGATCTTGATGACGTCCACCGGGAAACTGAGAAGGTGGGTCAGCGAGGCGAAACCGGTGCCGAAGTCGTCGAGGGCGACAAGCATCCCCTTGTCTCTAAGACGTGTCACCGCTCTCGCGACATCGTGGTTAGGGCCGTCCATGAAAACCGTTTCGGTCACTTCCAAGACCAGATGCTGCAACGAAACCTGTTGGGCATCGAAGGCGGCGCAGATGGTTTGATCGAGGTTTCTGTGCCGAAAATCGGACATCGCGAGGTTCACGCCGACATGCTGGAAGGGGATGCCGTCGTCGAGCCACGTCCGGATATCGGCCGCGACCTGAGACAGCATTTGGTTGGTCAGTCGGTCGGCGACGTGGGGATCGGTGAACGCGTCCGCGAATTCGCCGGCAGACGCGATGCGGCCATCCTTGGTTCGCAGCCGCGCCAAGGCCTCGAGACCGACGATCTGCTCGGTGTCCAGCCGCACGATGGGCTGATAGTAAGTCACGATCCGGTGCTCGGTAAGGGCGAGGGCGATCTCGCGAATGGTTTCAGTTCGTCGCATGACCGAGGTTCGTAGCCCCGGTTCAAACGCCACGTAACCGCCTCGGTGGGTTTCCTTGGCATGCAAGAGGGCGAAATCGGCGTTCTGATGTAGGAGATCGGGGCTGTCCCCATCCATTTCTCGGACGACGCCGCCAATGGTCACCTGAGGTGCAATCGTGTTGCCGCGGCATTGAAACGGGTCGTGCATGGCGTCCAAAATGCGCGAAGCGAAATCGCGCAACTCGGCGTGATCGGCAATGTCGTCGGCGAGGACTGCAAACTCATCGCCGCCAATCCGGAAGGTCGAGGCCGAGATCGACGCCACCCGCTCCAATCGGGCTGCAACCTCTCGAAGGACTTGGTCGCCGACGACATGCCCCATTGTGTGATTGATCGTCTTGAGGTGTTCGATCTCGACGAGGAGCAGGGCGAAAGATCTGGGCTCATCGGCCACCTTGCTCTCGATGACGGCATTGAAGCGGCGGCGGTTCTGCAGGTTCGTCAGTTGATCGTAACGTCTCAGCTGTTGATTTCTCTGCTGCAGGTGCCACCGATCGATTCCGATCCTCAAGAGACGAACGCAGGTTTCGGCGACCATCCGCTCCTGTCGGGATGGGCTGCGCTCGGTGTGAAAGTACATTGTGAAAAGAGCGACAAGCTGGCCCGTGGGCGCTTTGACAGCGCTTGACCATGATGCCGCCCAGCCGCTGGGCAACGCCAGCTCGGATGGGGGCCGCGGCCTGACGTTCGTCGTTTCCTCGGGATCGCGTGCCGGATTGCCGCCGGTGACGAACTCGGTTCGGTCTAACCAGTCGTCGGGTAGACGAGCAAGGAGGTCCCGATATTGTGTCGGAAGCGAGGGACCCGCATTCGAACGCAGGCGTTGTTTCTCGTTTACGGCTATGATCGAGCACGCAATGTCGGGTGTGAGCGCCTCAACCCGACGGCAGAGGAGAGTAAGGACTGCTTCGAACTCCCCGGCCGCAGCCATGGCGTCCAGAATTTCGATCTGTAGCCCATGCAAGGTCCAGCTCGGATCCGCGGTCATGAGAGGGGACACTCCTAAGTCAGTGAGGCATACTATTAGGTCGAATTTGTTGCAGTTCCTTCTTTTTCGCGGCGACAATTTTCCCGATTTCTCGAAGATCCGCATGTCGCTGCTTTTAGTTGTAATTTGAAACCATAATTTTTCGCAAGTTTTTTCACGGCTCCAAGGCGGAAAACGCATGTCCGATCTCGTGCTTCTCACCGGCATTTCCGGTTTCATTGCCAAGCAGGTCGCCCTGGAGTTGCTGGCGGCGGGCTATCGGGTGAGGGGGACCGTGCGCTCCGCTGGCAAGGCCGCGTTCGTCCGGGACACGCTGGAAAAGGCCGGAAGGGCTGTCGACCGGCTGGAATTCGTCGACGCGGATCTGACCCAAGATAACGGCTGGGATGCCGCTGTGGCCGGATGCCGCTTCGTCGTGCATACGGCCTCGCCGTTTCCCGCGAGGCAATCCAAGGATAGATATGCGTTGGTGCCAATCGCCAGGGGCGGGACGCTCCGTGTCGTCGAGGCCGCTTCCAGGGCGGGCGTCGAGCGAATTGTTCTGACCTCCTCGGTGGCAGCGATCTATTACGGCCACGGCGCAAAGCGAGGGGCGCACTATTCGGAAGCGGACTGGTCCAATGTCGAAAGTTCGGACATTTCCGATTATGCGGTCTCGAAGACGGAAGCCGAAAGGGCGGCCTGGAAGGCCGTCGAGGCGGGCGGCCCGGAACTCGCCGTCGTCAACCCCGCCTTCGTACTCGGTCCGCTGCTCGATCGGGAGACGGGCACCTCGGCGGACCTGATTCGGACGATGCTCATGGGGCGGCTCCCGGCCGTGCCGGACATCACCTTCGGCATCGTCGATGTTCGCGACGTCGCCCGCGCTCATCTCCAGGCCATGACCGTACCCAATGCGGCGGGACGACGGTTCATTCTGTGCGGCGGCTCATTGTCGATGATGGAGATCGGTCAGGCGATCGCGCTCGCCGACCCGTCCGCCGGCAGCCGGATGCCCAAGCTGGTGCTGCCGGATTTTCTGGTGCGCACGATCGCCGTCTTCGCCGCACAAGCCCGCGCGGCCGTGCCCGAACTCGGGCGCCGGAAAACTCTCGCGACGAAGGCCGCCGAACAAACGCTCGGAATCGATTTCCGCCCACCGGGTGAGGCCATCGCCGCCATGGTTCGGAGCCTAAAGCAACTTGGCCTCGCGAGATGAAACGCCGGTTCGGAGGTGGGCAAATTCCGGTCGCAGTCATTAACCATGCGATGGCCGAATTTTGGAACTGTGGCGCAATTGCCATCGAAAGCCCCGCAAACCCGTGCGATAGGGGGGCCGGCCGCTATGCGGAAGAAAATTCGTCGAAACCGAGGCAACCAATCGCGGCTTGGAGACTTTTGTTTCCAAGACTGTGGGCGACCCACGCGAATGTAGCAAAATTTACGCGGAAGAAACTAGTTCGATGAATGATGCAATCACCATGAACAACTCCTCGGGACGGCCTTCCATGCGCAGAACCCTGCTGACGCTTCTGGGCGCGACTGCTGCCTTCGGTATTCTGACGGCCAGCTATGCCACCGCGGAACTTCCCGAGCAGGCTCCTGCGGCGACGGTTATCGGCACTGTGGATCTTCGCTAGAATTGCTCTTTTCGATGCTCTGAATTGATAAAAAGCGGCCTTGTCGAGGCCCACCAGAGTGCTGACAGACCCCGCTGATTTTCGGCGGGGTTTTTGTTTGAGCGGCGCAGTCTGTCCGATAAGGTTCGCAAGGCAGCGCCGGTTGGGCGTGTCGGCTCAGCTCATACGGGGCCGGCGTTGCGGTGAGCGCCATCGCGATCTTCTCCATGTTCTGGGCGGCGGCCGGGGGGAGGCACCAGCTGGAGACGCACCATGGAGCCGCCGCTCCTTCGAGACCGGCGAAGCGCCCCCATCTCGATCGCTGATTGCTCGTGGGCCGGTTTCTTCAATACAGCCAAGCCATCAAAAACCCCCGGCTAGTGCCAGGGGTTTCTCAGCAGTCTGGCGGGCGGCCGCTTCACAAGGGGGCGCCCTTATTGTATCGCATCCTCGAATTGGCGCGCCCGCATCATGGGGCCGCCACGATTTCCATGAGCCTTGCCGGTTGGCGGCGAGGCGTCTCCCGTACTCGTTCCGGCGAGGCCCGGCGCGTCTTCATCGCTGCGCCTTCAGGTTCTCCGCGGACGCAAGCAAGGTGATCGATGACAACCGAAGTCCGGTATCGGCGGGTTCTTCTTAAGGTCTCCGGTGAAGCGCTGATGGGTTCCCAAGGCTTTGGAATCGACGTCGCCGTGGCCGATCGCATCGCCGCCGACATCGCCGAAGCGCGCGCCTTAGGCGTCGAGATTTCCATCGTCATCGGCGGCGGCAACATTTTCCGTGGCGTTGCGGTGGCCTCGAAGGGCGGCGACCGGGTGACGGGCGATCACATGGGCATGCTGGGTACCGTCATCAACGCCCTGGCGCTCAGGACCTCGCTCATCAAGATGGGTGTCGAGACGATCGTCCTGTCCGCCATCGCCATGCCCGAAATTTGCGAAAGTTTCTCCCAGCGAACCGCGCTGGCGCATCAGGCCGCGGGCCACGTGGTCATCTTCGCCGGCGGCACCGGCAATCCGTTCTTCACCACTGATTCCGCTGGCGCCCTGCGTGCCGCGGAAATGGGCGCGAACGCTTTGTTCAAGGCTACGCAAGTCGATGGTATCTACTCCGCCGACCCCAAGCACGACCCCGACGCCGTACGCTACGACCGGCTGACCCATGACGCCGTCCTGCAAAAAGGTCTGGCCGTCATGGACGTTGCCGCGGTTGCGCTGGCGCGCGAAAATCATATTCCGATCGTCGTCTTCTCCATCCACGAGAAAGGCGAATTCGCCAGGATTCTGTTGGGCGGCGGCCGCGCGACGATCGTCACGGACTGAGTTTCGTTTACGCCCGCATAGCCGAGAAAGAGGAAAGCAAGATGGCCGACATGGATTTCAACGAACTGCAGCGCCGCATGGATGGCGCCGTCGCCAGCTTGAAGAGCGATCTCGGCGGCCTTCGGACGGGTCGCGCTTCGCCGAGCCTGCTCGATCCGATCAGCGTCGAGGCTTACGGTTCGCAGATGCCGATCAATCAGGTTGCCAACATTTCCGTCCCCGAGCCGCGCATGATCAGTGTGTCGGTGTGGGACAAGCAGATGGTCGGCAAGGTCGAGCGGGCGATCCGTGAGAGCAATCTCGGTCTCAACCCCGTCACCGACGGCACGACGCTCCGTATTCCGTTGCCGGAACTCAACGAGCAGCGGCGCAAGGAGTTGGTCAAGGTCGCCCATCAATATGCCGAAAGCGCCAAGGTTGCGGCCCGCCATGTACGTCGGGACGGCATGGAGGTGTTGAAGAAGATGGAAAAGGATGGCGATATCGGCCAGGACGAAAGCCGGCAGATGTCGGACCGGGTTCAGAAAATGACCGACGACATCATTTCCGATATCGACAAGGTGCTTTCCGGTAAGGAAGCCGAGATCATGCTGGTCTAAGCTCAAGCGATAACGCGCCGAACGACGGGCGCGCGGCGAACCCAACAGGGAAAGGCGGGATCACGGTGCGGCATCTCCAACACGTCGCCATTATCATGGACGGCAACGGCCGCTGGGCACATTCGCGCGGCTTGCCGCGCAGCATGGGCCATCGCCGCGGCGTCGAGGCGGTGCGCGAGGCTGTGCGCGCGGCTGGCGAACTCGGCATCCAGTATCTGACCCTGTTCGCCTTCTCGTCCGAAAACTGGCGCCGCCCACAGGATGAAGTCGCCGAGTTGATGGGATTGTTGAAGCATTTCATCCGCCGCGACCTTGCGGATCTCCACAAGGAAGGAGTCCGCGTGCGCGTCATCGGCGCGCGGGACAATTTGACGGACGACATCCGCGCACTGCTCGATGAGGCCGAGAGCTTGACCCGCGACAACCAGCGCCAGACGCTGGTTGTCGCTTTCAATTACGGGGCGCGGGACGAAGTGGCGCGCGCGATGCGGCGGATCGCCGAGAAGTTCGCGGCGGGAGAGGTGCCACTGGAAGCGCTCACGCCCGATTACCTTGACGCGCATCTCGATACCGCGGGCATCCCGGACCCCGATCTGATCATTCGCACCAGCGGCGAGATCAGATTGTCGAATTTCCTGCTCTGGCAGGCCGCCTATTCGGAGTTCGTGTTCCTGCCCTGCCTGTGGCCCGATTTCGACCGCAAAGCCTTCGAGGGTGCGATCGAGGAGTATTTCAGCCGCGATCGTCGCTACGGTGGCCTGTCCCGCGAAATCGCTTCCTGAGCTGATGGGGCTAGGGATTCGGCAATTTTTCGGCGCCGGAAGCTGGACCGACCTGCGGTCGCGGCTGATTTCGGCCGTCGTCCTCGGTCTCCTCGTCCTCGCTCTGACGATCATCGGTGGGTGGCCATTTCGGCTTTTGTGTTTCGCGACCGGGCTCATCGTGTTCGACGAGTGGTCGCGAATGACAAGGGCTCAGCGCGTCGGTCCGATCTTCAGCTTCGCGCGGCGCGCGCTGGTCGTGGCGCTGTTCGCCTTCGTTTTCCGGTTCTATCTCCTGGCACTGGTAGTCGTGATTCTGGCGGCTGCGTTTATCGCCTTTATCGATCGGAACGAGCGCAAGGCCGACTGGGTTCTCGGTGGTTTGCTGTATTCCGCCTTGGCGGCACTCGCGCCGGGCATGTTGCGCGGTGACGACAGTGCCGGGCTCGCCGCCCTTGGCTTTGTCATCGCGGTCGTGTGGTCCACCGACATCTTCGCCTATTTTACCGGCCGATCGATTGGTGGGCCGAAGCTCTTGCCGATGGTCTCACCCAAGAAGACAATGTCGGGTGCGGGCGGTGGACTTGTGGCCGGCAGCCTTTTCGGGGCGCTGTTCGCTCTGTCGATCGGTAGCGCGTTGAGCCCGTTCATCCTGGTCCTTGCCGCCGTTCTATCGGCGCTTGGCCAAGCGGGAGACCTTTACGAATCGTGGATCAAGCGGCGTTTCGGCGTCAAGGATTCCGGCCGGCTCATTCCTGGCCACGGGGGGCTGATGGATCGAATCGACGCGTTGATCGTAGCCATCGGCGCGGCTTGGCTGGTCGGCCTTCTGATCGCAGGCTTCGGCAATCCGGCCCACGGGATCTTCGCGCTCTGACAGATGACAGGCTACGGCATCGCCGCGTGTTCTTGAGGGCGATACGGGCTCGTATCGGGTCCTGAAGGATGCGCGAGGCTGAAATCTCGTACGCGGCCATCATTGCGACGCGATCATACGGGGCTTATGACAGTTGCATTGCGGTGGGCGGCTGCCCGCCCGCATGGATCAATCAAGAGGATGCCCTGATGGAATTCGCCGGAGGTTTGGCCGGTCTGTGGAGCGGAGGACTCGTCTATGTCGTCCCGTTTCTGTTTGTCCTCACGATCATCGTCTTCTTCCATGAACTCGGCCACTATCTGGTCGGGCGCTGGTGCGGGATCAAAGCACTGGCCTTTTCGATCGGGTTTGGGCCGGAGCTCATCGGCTTCAATGACCGCCACGGAACCCGCTGGAAGCTCTCGGCGGTTCCGCTTGGCGGATATGTGAAGTTTTTGGGTGATGAGAACGCCGCCTCCGTGCCGGACCACGAGGCACTGGCGAGCATGGACGAGGCCGAGCGAGCCGGGGCCTTTCCGGCCAAGAGCGTCAGCCGCCGGGCGGCAACGGTCGCCGCCGGTCCGATTGCCAATTTCATTCTCGCCATCGTTATTTTCGCCGGCGTGGCCTTCGTCAATGGTCGCGTCGTCGGCGATCCGGTCGTGGCCGACGTTCGTGCCGAATCGCCCGCCGCGGAAGCCGGGTTTCAGCCCGGCGATCGCGTCGTTTCGGCCGACGGAGAGCCGATACGCTATTTCTCCGATCTGCAACGCTATGTGTCGGCGCGTCCCGATACGCCGATTCTGATGGCCGTCGAGCGCGAAGGCAGGACAGTCGAGCTGACCGTCACGCCGAAGAGCGAGACCCAGACCGACGGATTCGGCAATAGCTTCACCGTTCCGGTGATCGGGCTGGTCGCGACGAATGACGGCTCGTCGTTCCGGCTAGAGCAATTGTCCTTGTTGGAATCGCTTGGCTATGGCGTCTCCCAGACGTGGTACGTGACCGAGCGCACCGTCGATTTCATCGGTCAGGTGATCACCGGCCGCCAGAGCACAGACCAGATTGGCGGTCCGATTCGTATCGCCCAGGTCTCGAGCCAGGTGGCGACGATCGGGTTCGGCGCTTTGCTCAACCTGGCGGCACTGCTGTCGGTGTCCATCGGCCTGCTGAATCTGCTGCCGATTCCGATGCTGGACGGTGGCCATCTACTCTTTTACGCCTATGAGGCCGTTCGCGGCAGGCCGTTGAGCGAGCGGGTGCAGGAAATCGGGTTCCGAATCGGGCTCGCACTGGTAATGCTGCTTATGGTATTTGCATTTTGGAACGATATTTCCGGCTTGGTCTGAGAATGGCGAGTCGGGACGGGGGCCTGGGGTTGCAAAACATCAACTATCGCGGCGGTGTCCGTGGCTGCGTTGCAACGGGTTTCCAATTCCTCAATGGACTCGGTCCAGGTTGCTTGAATGAATTCCGAAAGCCGGTACAAGGCGTTGACGCGTGCTGTTCCCTTGGCGCTTCGACACAATGACAAGAAGGTGGTTGAACCCATGATGGCTGGAACGAAAATCTTACGCGCCGCTTCGGCGGTCGTCCTGTCCTCGACCGTTCTCGCCGCGACGACCTTGGGTGCTCAGCTTGCCGTCACCACGGCCGTCGAGGCGGCTGTGGTCAACCGCATCGAGGTGAGGGGGAACAGTCGGGTCGAGGCGGACACGGTTCGCAGCTTCACGCAGATCCGGCCCGGCCAGAACGTCAGCGAGGCCGAACAGGACGAGGTCCTTCGTCGCCTCTTTGCGACAGGATTGTTCTCCGACGTTCGCGTCAGCCAATCGGGTGGCACGCTCGTCGTCCAGGTCGACGAGAATCAGATCGTCAATCAGGTTCTTTTCCAGGGCAATTCCAAGATTAAGGACGAGCAGCTTATGGCTGCGGTTCAGACCCAGCCGCGCGGAGCCTATTCGTCCGCCACGGCGCAGGCGGACGTCGAGGCGATCAGCGGGGCTTACACTAGCATCGGTCGCAGCGATGCGGTGGTCAGCGTCACCACGCAGCAGGTCGGCGAGAACCGCGTCAACGTTATCTATAATATCCAGGAAGGCGACCGCACGAAGATCGCCTCGATCAGCATCGTCGGCAACAACGCCTTCAGCGACAGCCGCTTGAAGCAGACCATCGCCCTGCGCGAATCCGGGCTGCTCAGCTTCATCCAGCGCGACGACATTTATGATGAGGATCGTCTGCGCACCGACGAGGAGACGCTGCGGCGCTTCTATTTCAATCGGGGCTACGCCGACTTCCGTGTCATCTCGTCGGTGGCCGAGCTCGACGAAACCCAGAATTCCTACTTCATCACGATCACCGTGGACGAAGGGGAGCGTTACACCTTCGGCAATGTGGCGATCGACAGCACCATCCCGGGAATCGATTCCGAGGCGCTCTACAGCGAACTGGAAACCCGTCCGGGCGAGGTCTACAGCGCCAAGGATGTCGAGGAGTCGCTGGTCAATCTGACGAACAGCATGGCCAACGCCGGCTTTGCCTTCGCCCAGGTCACACCGCGCGGCGACCGTGATTTCACCAATCGAACCATCGCGATCAATTACGTGATTGACCAAGGTCCGCGCGCCTATGTTGAGCGGCTCGAAATTCGCGGTAACACCAAGACCCGCGACTACGTGATCCGGCGCGAGTTCGACGTTTCCGAAGGCGATGCCTTCAACCAGGTCCTGATTCAGCGCGCCAAGCAGCGGCTGGAGGATTTGAAGTTCTTCGAGAAGGTTTCGATCTCGACGGCCCCCGGCGCGGAGCCGGATCGGGTGATCGTCATCGTCGATGTGGTGGAAAAGGCCACGGGCGAGCTCTCGCTCGGCGGTGGCTACACGACCGGCGGCGAGAATGCGGGGCCGGTTGCGGAAGTCGGCGTCACCGAGCGAAACTTCCTCGGTCGCGGCCAGTTCATCAAGGTATCCGCCGGGTTCGGAAAGGACACGCGGAACTACAGCCTGTCCTTCACCGAGCCGTATTTCCTGGGTCGACGCCTGGCGGCGGGATTCGATGTCTATCGTAGTGAGAGCACCTCGGGTGACTATGATTCGGTTCGGACCGGCGGCGACGTGCGCCTGGCGGCACCGATCACCGAGAACCTGACGGCGCAGATCGCCTACAACTTGAAGCAGGAAGAATTCGGCGACAACAACGGCTTCTCGATCCCTGACGCGGCCGGCGTCTCTCCGGGCACGGCCGGATATGTCACCACGCGCAGCACCTGCGCCGTTCCCAATCCGGTCGGCAATCAGTTCAACTTCGGCACGACGACGCCATCCACGGCCCCGAACTACACCAAGTCGCCGATCATCAATCAGGCGATCTGCGACAGCCCCTATCTCACGTCGTCGATTTCCTATTCGCTGACCTACAACACCCTCGATAATGCCGGCGACCCGCGTGAGGGTTTCTTCATCCAGGGCGGGCAGGAATTCGCAGGCATCGGCGGCGATGCGAATTTCATCAAGACTACCGGCAAGGCGACCTATTTCAAGCTTCTCAACGAAGAGTACGACGTCATCGGCCAGTTGAGCTCGGCGGGCGGAAACGTCTCCACCCTCGGCGGTGACGACCTGCGGGTCTTCGACAACTTCTTCAAGGGTCAGGACGTCGTCCGCGGCTTCGACTACAAGGGCATCGGCCCCCGCCAGAACGGCGTGTCGATCGGCGGCACGAACTACGCGAACGCGTCCGCCGAAGCGACCTTCCCATTACCGTTGATTTCTCGCGACTACGGGTTCCGTGGCGCGGTCTTTGCGGACGCGGGATCGCTCTGGGGGTCTGAGTTCGAGGGCGCTCCGGGCGTCATTGGAACAGACGCGGCGCTGAGGGCCTCCGCGGGTGTTGGACTGATCTGGGCGTCGCCGTTTGGCCCGCTTCGGGTCAACTATGCCCATCCGTTCGTCAAGGAAGACTTCGACGAACTGCAGGAGTTCTCCTTCGGGTTCTCGTCCCGCTTTTAATCGGAAGGGAATTGAGGTCGGCGATGTCGACCTCAATGCCGTTGTCGATGCCTGATTCAATTTTCTTTCCGCGTGGCAATGGCCTCGCTTTGGGCGAGCTTGCCGAGATGGCAGGGGCCACGCTGGCCAACGGCGTGGATCCCGAGCGCACCGTCAGTGGCATTGCTCCGCTGACCGAGGCCGGCTCCGACGACCTCTCCTTCTTCGACAACGTGCGCTATGCGGATGACCTGGCGACAACCGCCGCTGCTTGCGTGGTCGTCGACCAAAAAAATCTCCGGCTGATTCCTCCTCAGGTTGGCGCGCTGATCGCCAAGGATGTCCAGAGCGCCTTCGCTGCGGCGGGGCAGGCTCTGTTTCCGCTCGCCGTCGCGCCGACGGCAGCCAGCGGCCAAAGTGGACTTTCGCCGCGCGCGGATATCCATCCGACTGCGCGGATCGAGGATGGCGTGACGGTCGAGGCCTTCGCGGTGATTGGACCGCACGTTGCCATTGGGCGCGATACGCTGGTGGGAGCGGGAGCGATTATCGGTGCCGGCTGCCGGATCGGCCGCTCCAGTCGGATCGGTCCCGGCGTCTGTGTGACTCACGCTTTGCTGGGTAATCGGGTGATACTCCACCCGGGCGTTCGTGTCGGCCAGGATGGGTTTGGCTACGCGGCTGGACCGGCGGGCTTGCGGAAATCGGTCCAGATCGGCCGAGTGATTATCCAGGATGACGTCGAGATCGGAGCCAATACCGCGGTCGATCGTGGAGCGATCCGTGACACGGTCATCGGCGAGGGGACGAAAATCGACAATCAGGTCCAAATCGGCCACAACGTCACGATCGGGCGTCATTGTGCGATTGTCGCGCAGGTCGCAATATCCGGCAGCACGACGATCGGAGATGGCGTCATGATTGGTGGTCAAACCGCGATCAACGGCCATTTGACGATCGGTGATGGCGCCCAGATCGCGGCGGTATCGTCGGTTGCCGGCGACGTCCCTGCGGGCGCCCGCTGGGGCGGGACGCCGGCCAAACCCGTCCGCGAATGGTTTCGCGAAATGACGCTTCTATCCGAACTTGCCAAGAAACGGCGTTCGCCAAGGAAAAACGATGAGTGACGAGTCGACGGTGCTAGGCAGCGCCGACATCCAGCAAATCCTTGAACTCCTGCCGCACCGCTACCCCTTTCTGATGGTGGACCGCATCATCGATATCGAGGGTGACATGCGGGCCGTCGGCATCAAGAACGTGACCGCGAACGAGCCGCATTTTCTCGGGCATTTCCCGTCGATGCCGGTGATGCCCGGCGTCCTCATCATCGAAGGCATGGCGCAGACCGCGGGCGCGATTTGTACCCGCGCAGCCGGCACCGGCACACCGCGGCTCGTCTATTTCATGACCATCGACAACGCCAAGTTCCGCAAACCCGTGGTTCCTGGCGATCGGCTCGAATATCACGTTACCCAGACGAAGAAGCGGGCCAACATCTGGAAGTTCGACTGCATCGCCAAGGTGGATGGCGCCAAGGTCGCGGAGGCGAGGGTCAGCGCGATGCTGGTGCCGCGCGACGCGTCCTGAATCATGAGTTCCACGATGATTCATCCGACTGCCGTCATCGAAGACGGCGCCGAGATCGGCGATGGCTGTGAGATCGGACCATTTTGCCACATCGGCCCACAGGTCAGGCTCGGCGCGAACAGCCGTCTGCGCTCGCATGTGGTCCTTTGGGGCAATACGGCCATCGGCGAGGGGGCGCAGATCTGGCCGTTCGCCTCGCTCGGCCATGCCCCTCAACATCTGAAGTACCGGGGCGAAGACACCCGTCTGGTGATCGGTCGCAATTGTCTCGTGCGCGAGCATGTGACGATGAACGCCGGGACGGTGCAGGGGCGCTCGGAAACGACGATCGGCGACGATTGCGCCTTCTTCACCGGTGCGCATGTGGCGCACGACTGCGTGCTCGGCCGCAATGTCACCTTGATCAACAATGTGATGCTGGCGGGCCATTGCACGATCGGCGAATTCGCCACGATCGCCGGCGGCTCGGGAATTCACCAGTTCACCAGAATCGGCCATCATGCCTATGTCGGCGGCCTAGCGGCGGTCGAGGGTGACGTCATTCCGTTCGGAATGGTGCTGGGCAATCGCGCCTATCTGTCCAGCCTCAATGTCATCGGCATGAAGCGCGCTGGCTTCAATCGGGAGGCGATCCGCAATGTGCGGCGGGCCTATCGCATGCTGTTTTCCTTCGATCTGACGTTCAAGGAGAACATGGACGAGGTACAGGCCGAGTTTCCGGACGATCCGCTCGTGCAGGATTTGCTTGGTTTTATCCGCGCCGGCGGCGACCGGGCCCTTTGTTTCCCCCGTAACACGCAGTCGGCATAGGCCGTGAGCCCGGATCACCCCGGCGAGGCTCTGGGGATCGTCGCAGGCGGCGGCTCGCTGCCCCGGATCGTCGCCGAGGCTGCTCGCGCCGCGGGCTGGCGGCCAGTCGTCGTGCGGATCGGTGACGGCATCGGCGACGACTGGAGCGGATTTGACGGCGGTGCATTTGCATGGGGCCGCACGGGCGACGCGATCGCCTGTATGACAACGAGCGGCGTTCGTCGTCTGGTCTATTGCGGAACCGTGTCCAAGCGACCGGATTTTCGCTCGCTGCTGCCAAGCGTCCGGACCTTGCTGCGGCTTCCCGCGGCGCTGCGGATCGTGCGCGGCGGCGACGACAGGCTGTTGCGGACTCTCACCCGCTATCTCGAGCGCGAAGGCTTTGAAATTCTGGCCGTTCAGGAAATCGCGCCACGCCTGTTGGCGCCGTCGGGTCCGCTGGGCCATAGGGCGCCACGAAGCGAAGAGGTTGCGGCCCTTTCGCTCGCCGTGCAGGCTGCCCGTCAGCTTGGGAAACTGGACATCGGCCAGGCGGTTGTCGCGTCGGACAATCGGGTGATTGCCCTGGAGGGAATCGAGGGAACCCGGGCGATGTTGGCGCGGGTGGCGGAGTTGAAAGCCGGCGGTAAAATCGGAAAGCGCGAGCTCTGTGCTCTGGTCAAGAGCGTCAAGCCGCAGCAGGATCAGCGTTTCGATCTACCCAGCATCGGTGTGGCGACGATCGAGGAGGCTGCCACGGCCGGAATTTCCGCCATCGGGGTTACCGCCGGGCGCAGCCTGATTCTGGGCCTCGACGACGTGATCGCGGCGGCCGATCGTCATGACATCGCGCTGGTCGGCCTGGCGGACGAGGCCGTGCCGGAGATCATCCCATCGGGAGAGCGCAATTGACGACCATCGGATTCGTCGTCGGAGAACCCTCGGGAGACCGGATCGGCGCTGATCTGATTCGCGCGCTCCGCAGCCAGACGGACGGCGAGTTGCACGTCGTCGGTCTCGGCGGCGAGGCGATGCAGGCGGAGGGGCTGACGAGCCTGTTCGACATCCATGAGCTGTCGATCATCGGCATCGGGGCGATCGTCGCGCGACTGCCGCAGCTGCTGCGCCGGGTATCGCAGACGGCGGATTTCATCGTCGACGCCAAGCCGGATGCATTGGTGATCATCGACAGCCCGACCTTTTCACATCGCGTCGCCAGGCGGGTGAGGGCGCGGCTGCCGCAAATGCCGATCGTCAATTATATCCCACCGACGGTGTGGGCTTGGCGGGAAGGGCGGGCCGCCGCCATGCGCCCCTATGTCGACCACGCGATCTGTGCCTTGCCGTTCGAACCCGAGACGCTGCGCCGGCTGGGTGGGCCGCCCGCGAGCTATGTCGGTCATCCGTTGATGACGACGCCCGCGCTGCGACAAATGATCGAGGAAGTGAACCGGCCTGCCGCCGATCGGGCACCGAGCAGCCCGCCGACGCTTCTGATCCTTCCCGGCTCGCGCCGGGGCGAGATCAACCGGTTGATCGACGATTTCGGCGCGACCTTCCAGCAATTGCTCACGAGGATGCCGGGACTGACCGCAATCATCCCGACGCTGGAGCGCCACCGGCCAATCATCGAGGCAAAGATCGCCAATTGGGGAAACAAACCGGTGATCGTAACTGGCGAGGCGGAAAAATGGGCGGCCTTCGCCAAGGCCGATGCCGCGATCGCAGCATCCGGGACCGTTTCGCTGGAATTGGCGCTGGCGGATGTCCCGATGGCTTTGGCCTACCGCCTCGACCCGATCGGTTATCGGTTCCGCCATCTGATTTCAGCCTGGACCGCCGCGCTGCCGAATTTCATCGCGGGTCATCCGCTGGTTCCCGAGCACTTCCACGAATTCGTGCGCCCGGAGATGCTGGCGCGCCGTCTTCAGCGCCTGTTGACCGATACGCCTGAACGGCGGGCGCAACTCGCCGGCTTCGCCGAGATACGCGACGCGATGGCCATCGATCGCCCGCCTGGGGAGGCCGCTGCCGACATCGTGCTTGATCTCCTGCGGCAAGGCCGTCCGACCAAGCCGGAATAGAAACGGGCGCCGAGGCGCCCGTTATCGTTTGCGATGGGAATGCCGGTATCAGCTGCGCTGGTCGACCGCCACATAGTCGCGCATCGTGGCGCCGGTGTAGAGCTGCCGCGGACGGCCGATGCGCTGATGCGGATCCTCGATCATCTCTTTCCACTGGGCGATCCAGCCGACGGTCCGGGCCACGGCGAAAAGCACCGTGAACATCGTCGTCGGGAAGCCGAGCGCCTTCAGCGTGATGCCGGAATAGAAGTCGACATTCGGATAGAGCTTCTTCTCGATGAAATACTCGTCGGTGAGCGCGATCCGCTCGAGTTCCATCGCGACCTCGAGCAGCGGGTCGTCCTTGATGCCGAGTTCGTCGAGAACCTCGTGACAGGTCTTCTGCATGATCTTGGCGCGCGGATCGTAGTTCTTGTAGACCCGGTGACCGAAGCCCATCAGGCGGAACGGATCGTCCTTGTCCTTGGCGCGGGCGATGAACTCGGGGATGCGGTCCTTGGTGCCGATCTCCATCAGCATGTTCAGCGCCGCCTCGTTGGCACCGCCATGGGCAGGCCCCCAAAGGCACGCCACGCCGGCCGCGATGCAGGCGAAGGGATTGGCGCCCGACGAACCGGCGAGCCGCACGGTCGAGGTCGATGCGTTCTGCTCATGGTCCGCATGGAGGATGAAAATCCGGTCCATCGCCTTCGCGAGCACAGGATTGATCTGATACGTCTCGCAGGGAACCGCGAAGCACATGTGCAGGAAGTTTTCGGCGTAGGCGAGGTCGTTGCGCGGATAAACGAACGGCTGGCCGATATGGTATTTGTAGGCCATCGCCGCGATCGTGGGCATCTTGGCGATCATTCGCAGGCTCGCCACCATCCGCTGGTGCGGATCGGCGATATCCGTGGAGTCGTGGTAGAAAGCCGACATGGCGCCGACCGAGCCGACCATGACGGCCATCGGATGAGCGTCGCGGCGAAAGCCGGTGTAAAAGCGGCTCATCTGCTCGTGGACCATCGTATGCCGCGTCACGCGGTATTCGAAATCCTCCTTCTCACGCGCCGTCGGCAGTTCGCCATACAGCAGAAGATAGCAGGTCTCCAGAAAATCGCCCCTCTCGGCGAGCTGGTCGATCGGGTAGCCGCGATGCAGCAGCACGCCCTCGTCGCCATCGATGTAGGTGATCTTGGATTCACAGGACGCCGTCGACGAAAAACCCGGATCGTAGGTGAACAGACCGGTCTGCTTGTAGAGCGTCGTGATATCCACGACGCCCGGGCCGATAGTGCCACTGTGCAGGTCCAGCCCCGCCTCCTTTGTGCCCAATGTGAGCTTCGCCGACTGTTCTGCCATGCGTTTTCCCTTCAATGGTTGCCACGGCGGTTGAGACCTATCGCAGCGCACACGTTTTACTCAGATGATTGCCTACTCCAAAGCCACCGGAGCGACAAGTTCCGGCGCCAAATCCATATTGCGTTGCGAAGTCCGGACGATGAGGACTGGCTCAGCCAGCCTGATCGCCCAGCCGCGCGAGCGACTCCTCCCGGCCGAGCACCTCCAGAACATCGAAGACGCCCGGCGAGGTCGTGCGTCCCGTCAGCGCGGCACGCAGCGGCTGCGCGGCTTTCCCGAGTTTCAAGCCGTTTGCCTCGGCATAAGCGCGGACAAGCGTTTCAAGCTCGCCGGCCGACCAGATCGATACCGCCGCAAATTGCGGCAGCAACGCCGCGATGATGGGACGACCGCCATCGGCGAGAATCGCCTCGGCCTTCTCCTCCAGATCGAGCGGGCGATCCGCGTACAGATAGCTCGTGCTCTCGGCCAGTTCGACCAACGTCTTGGCCCGGCCCTTCAGGCCCGGCATCGCGGCGGTCAGTTTGGCGCGCACCTCATCGTCCGTCCGCGCCTTGAGAATCGCTCCATTCGGCAAGACATCGCGCTCGCCCATCAGCGTCTCGACCAAGACGGCATCGTCGCTCTGGCGGATCCAGTGGCCATTGATCGCCTCCAGCTTGGCGAAATCGAAGCGCGCCGCCCCTTTGTTGATGTCGTCGATGCCGAACCAGGCGATCATGTCCTCGGTCGAGATGATCTCGTCGTCGCCATGGCTCCAGCCGAGCCGCACCAGATAGTTTCTGAGCGCCACCGGCAGATAGCCCATGGCCCGGTAGGCCTCGATGCCGAGCGCGCCATGCCGCTTCGACAGCTTGGCCCCGTCCGGCCCGTGGATGAGCGGGATATGCGCCATCACCGGCACATCCCAGCCCATGGCTTTGTAGATCAGCGTCTGGCGCCCGGCATTGGTCAGGTGATCGTCGCCGCGAATGACGTGAGTAACGCCCATGTCGTAATCGTCGACGACGACGGCCAGCATGTAGGTCGGGTTTCCGTCCGAGCGCAGCAGCACGAAATCGTCGAGATCCTTGTTGGGAAACCGCACGTCTCCCTGGACGCGATCATGGACCACCGTTTCGCCCTCCAGCGGAGCGCGCAGCCGGATCACCGGCTTGACGTCGGCGGGCGCCTCGGAAGGGTCACGGTCGCGCCAGCGCCCATCATAGCGCGGCGGACGCTTCTCGGCCCGGGCCTTCTCGCGCATCTCCGTGAGCTCGGCCTGGCTGGCGTAACAGCGATAGGCCGCGCCCTTGGCCAGCAATTCCTCGACCACCTCACGATGGCGCTGCGCGCGCGCGAACTGGGAGACCGGGGGCTCGTCCGCCGACAGACCCATCCAGGCGAGACCCTCGATGATCGCCTGAACCGCTGGCTCGGTCGAGCGCTCGCGGTCGGTGTCCTCGATCCGCAGCAGCATCTTGCCGCCGGTTGCGCGGGCATAGAGCCAGTTGAACAGCGCCGTCCTCGCGCCACCGATATGCAGGAAGCCGGTCGGTGAGGGGGCAAAGCGGGTCACGACGGTATCCGTCATGGAGTCTCCGATCGAAAAGTCAGGGCAAATTGCGCGATCGTGGACGATCGCTTTCGCGTGCCGGCTGTGTAGCATAGGCGAGAGGAGAGACAAGGCGACGGGACCCGGAGCCGATGGACACAGCCGCCGATCGCAACGACAGCGCGAACGAGCAAAAGGGACAGCGTGCCCGAGCCGACGGCTCTAGAGCCTGGCGCGGGTTCCGGCCGCCGCCGCGCCCCGAATGGGGAGCGATCACCGCCGGCTGGCTGACCGCCCAATTGGAGGCCGAGACCCGCCACCGCTCCGGCTTCCATCTGATTGCGATCGGCCTGATGGTCGGGGTGGCGGTCGTTTACGGCATCGGATGGCGCCCTGGCCTGGCGGTCGCCGCCATCGCTTCCACCGTGTTGCTGGCGCTGGCCTTCCTCGTTCCGGAGCGGCCGGTGCTTCGCCCATCGCAGGTATGCGCCGGCTTCGTCCTTGCCGGCGCCGTCTTGGCGATGACCGAGATCGAACGCACGGACACGACGTTGTTCTCGGGCGAGGCGACGGTGCGGATCGCCGGCACCGTGGTATCGCGTGAGCGCACCGACAACGGCCGATATCGATACGTGATCGATATCGCCTCGACCGACCGACCGGTCCTTTCGCGCCCGCCGGAACGGGTGCGGATCGTCGTTGGCAGCCGCCACGCCCCGATTCCACCGGGCGGCGACTTCCGCGGTCTCGCCCGACTTCGGCCGCCGTCGGGTCCGGCTTTTCCGGGCTCCCATGATTTCGCCTTTGCGCCGTTCTTCAACGGCATCGGCGCCTACGGTTACTCCTTGGGAGCACCGGAACCGCCCGCATCCGACATCTTCGGCAGCGCGGCGCGAAAAGGTCTCGGTGCGTGGCTTCGACAACGCCAGACGGCGACGCGTCTGGCCATGACCGAACGCATCAGCCAGATCATCGGCGGAGCCGACGGCGGCATTGCCGCCGCGCTCGTCACGGGCGAACGGACCGGCATTCCGGACGAGGCGGAGGAGTGGCTGCGCGGAACCGGGCTCGCCCACGTACTGTCGATTTCCGGTCTGCACATGGCGATCGTCGCCGGATTCGCCATGCTTCTGGTCCGCTCGGTGTTCGCACTGGTGCCGGCGATTGCCTTGCGGTTTCCCATCAAGAAGATCGCCGCCGTCGCCGCGCTTGTCGTCGCCGCCTTCTATCTCGCTCTGTCCGGCGCTAATATCGCGACGCAGCGGGCCTTCATCATGCTTGCCATCATGCTGACGGCGGTCCTGCTCGATCGCCCGGCCCTGACACTTCGTAACGTGTCGATCGCGGCCATCGTGGTGATTGCGCTGACGCCGCACGCGGTGATGACTGCCAGCTTCCAGATGAGCTTTGCCGCGACGGTCGCGCTGATCGGCGGATATGCGGCTCTTTCGCGGCGCCGGGCGCGATCGCCGGTACCGCCCGGAAGCCGTGGTTGGGGGCATCGCATCCTGTTGGCGTTTGCGGCAATCGCGATGACCTCGCTCATCGCCGGAACGGCCACCGCGCCCTATGCGGCCTACCATTTCCACCGCCTGGCGACGTTCGGCCTCGTCGCCAACGTTTTGACCATGCCGCTGTTCACCCTCTGGATCATGCCGCTGGCGTTGATCGGCTCGCTGGCGATGCCCTTCGGTCTCGATGCCTGGGCGTTCCAGGCGATGGGGTACGGCATCGGCCTCGTCCTTCAGATCGCGCGGTTCGTCTATGAGCGCTTGCCGGATCAGGCGATCGGCCTGACCACGGCCACGGGTCTCGTTCTCCTGACGGCGGCCATCCTGGCGGCATCGTGCTTCGCGAGCCGCCTACGCTATGTGGCAATTCCGCTGGCCCTCGCCGGACTGGCGGCGGCACCGGATCGCGTCGCGCCGCCTGAGCTGCTCATATTCGAGGATGGCAAGGAGGTGGCGCTGGTTGCTGAGGACGGGCAACTCGCCTTTCTGCGCGAACGCCCGAACGATTTCATCGCCGCGCAATGGGAGCGAGCGTTCGAGGCGCGTGGGAGACCGTCGGCCGACCGGGAACCACGCCGGCGCATTTCGGTCGACTGTGACGAAGCGCTTTGCCGCTTCGAGACCCGCGATGGGTTGAAGGTTGTCTGGACGGACGATTACGAGAAGACCGGCGTCGCCTGCGATAGCGGTGACGTCGCGATCGTCGCCCGTGCGATCCGCCTGTCCGCCTGCCGCTCGGGCGCCATCCTGGTCACACTTCGGACCCTCCGGCGGACCGGCTCGCTGGCGATACGGCGCGACGCTCTGTCCGGTCGACCGATCGTCGATCGCGCTATCGCGGACCCACCGGCTGAATGGAATCGCCATCGCCTGGCGCCTTGGCCGGAATATTGGCGGAAACCGGCGGTGGAGACGCCTGCGACGGCAGCCCGGCGGCAAGACGAGGCGGTCGAGACCGTCAACGACGCGGCGAGCAGCACGGCGGCCAACCCGACGGTGGGGCTTCGGGAGAATCCGCGGCCCAAGGCGGCAGGGGAGCCGAACTAATCAGCCGCTTCAGTGATGCGATAAGGCTGGCATTCAACTCTGCCGCGCGGCTCTGGGAATGCTGAACACATTCGCGCCTGTCTCACTCCCGGGCGGATGAAGAGCGGGTCGCGAGCCCGATCATCTCTTGGGTGGTCAACGTCTGACAATAGCCTGTGAAAGCGGCAAGCGCGTTGACGTGTCGCTCCTTGGAATGGGTGGCGCAGGCATCCGAGATGCATATGGGATAGAAGCCGCGGTCGGCGGCATCCCGCACCGTGTGGTCGACGCATTGATCGGTGAACTCTGTTGACGACCTGCACCGCCCGATTCACGGCGCGAAAGGTCAAACGGCCGGAGGCGCACTTCAAGGCGAAAGCTGGTTCTTTCAGCTTGGCTCACTCCACCGCTGGCAGAACCAGGCTTTCGTACTCATGTTCGATCGTACGGCCAAGCACCGGGTCGTGCAGCTGCATCCGGAAGTAGCGGGCAGGTCGGACGCCCCCCGACAGAACCCCCAGCGTGCCGCACATCATTGCCGTTCCCGGCTGCAGGCGATCGGGGCCCGCCGCGAAGGGAGATGTCTCGATCAGTCCCGCCAGCGGCCGGATCTTCGCCACGCCGCCATCCTGATACGGTGTCCACTCTGTGCCCGGTTCGTCGCGGATCCACGAGCGCAGCGCGATCTCGTCCAGATGTCCGCACACTTCTTCGTAGCGCCAAAGCCGCTTCGCCACTGGCTTGGCGCAGACCTGCTTGGACAGCGCGACGGAGTGGGCTTCCAATTCGCGGTCCGTGTGATCCGAACCGAGCCCAAGGAACAGCGCCTTGCCATCGTCCAGCAACAGCGGCTCGACCTCGCCCGACGATGTCGCGCCGACGACCTGGATCGCGGCGTCGTTCGTAAGGAGAGCCGAGCCGATCCGGTAGAACAGTGGGACGGCAGACGGCGGCGCGACTCCGATCGCTTTCAGTTCGGCGATGTGGTGGTCGACGGCGGCCTGGTCACGCCCGGTCCAGCCGGCAATCACGGCGTTGTCAATGTTGACAGACAATGGGCTGTCACGGAGCACTTCGAACGTCAATGTCGTGGTCAAGATCGTACCTGCCTGTTGTGACGGTTGGAAATCAGAGGCCGTTGGCGAGAAAGAGCGCAAGGCCCGGGAACAGGATGAGCGCGAAGACCATCGCCAGCATGGTCAGCGCGTAGGGTGTGACGCCGAGCATCACTTCGCTCAGCGAGCCCTTGGATCGGGCCGCCTGGACGACATAGAGATTGAGTCCGACCGGCGGCGTTATCAGCGCCATCTCGATCAGCACGATCATCAACACGCCGAACCAGATCTTGTCGAAGCCGAGGTCGGCGACGATCGGCACGACGATCGGGATGGTCGCGATCATCAGCGACAGCGTTTCGATGAAGAAACCGAGCACGATGTAGAGAAGGACGATCACGAACAGGGTGCCGTATGCCCCGAGGCCGAGATTGTTGAGGAGTTCCGTGAGCTGGCGGCCGAGCCCGGCGGAGGCCAGCGTGTAGTTGAGGAAGTAGGCGCCGACGATGACGAACATGATCATCGCGGTGGTGCGCACGGTGCCCAGCAACGCCTCGCGGATCATCGAAAAGGTCAGTGCCCGATGGGAGGCGGCAATGGCGAAGGCCATTGCAACCCCGATGGCGGCTGCTTCCGTCGGGGTCGCCCAACCGCGATAGATCGATCCGACAACGACGCCGAACAGGATTGCGATCGGCAGAAGGTGGCGCAGTCCGGAGAACCGCTCGCGCCACGAGAAGCTGCGCGAGGGACCGCCGAGCGCGGGTTTGATCTTGCAGATCACCGCGGTCACCGCCATGAAGCCGAGCGCCAGCAACAGCCCCGGCAGAAGACCGGCGAGGAACAGTCGCGGCACCGACGTTTCGGTGAGAAACCCGTAGACGATCAGGTTGATCGACGGTGGAATGAGGATTCCAAGAGTGCCGCCGGCGGCAATTGCTCCGGCGAACAGTTTTGGATCGTAGCCGAGCCGGTCGGCCTGGGGCATCGCGACCGTGGCGACCGTGGCTGCGGTGGCGACGGATGATCCGGACGTCGCCGAAAACAGCGTGGCAGTCGCGATATTGGCGTGGACCAAGCCGCCCGGCAGCCAGGAAAACCAGGAATCGAGCGCGGCATAGGTCCGCTCCGCGATGCCGGCGCGCACCAGGATTTCTCCCAGCAGAACGAAGAACGGAATGGCGATGAGGAGGAAGCTGTCGGACGACGAATAGACGATCTGGCCGAGGCCCCGGATCAAGGGGAAGGGCGAATAGAAGACATCGATCCCAATACCGAGCAGAAACAGGACGACGCCGACCGGTAGGGAAAGGGCGAGCAGCCCGAGAAGTCCGACGCTGACTGATCCGATCATGGTATTTCCCCGGCTTCGCCGCCGTCGCCCGCTACGTCCCGCACGGCTTGCCAGTCTCGCCCCAACGCCGACACGACGATGCAGACGAGCAGGACCGCGGAGACGAGTGCGAGCCAGACCCAACCCGCAAACCAGATCGATTGCGGAATCCACAAAGGTGTACCCAGCGGTGTGTTGGCGTGTGAGCCGCGGGCTAGCGTCTTGCCCAGGACGTCCCAGGAATAGAAGGCGACGAGGCAGGCGATGCCGCTCAGGCTGGCCAACGCCAGAAGGTCGAACAGTGCCCGCCCAGCGGTCGACAGACGCAACTGCAGAATATCGATGCGCACATGCGCGCGCTCGGTCAGCGCAAAGCTGAAGCCCCAGGTGGCGACACCGGCCATCACGTAGCCCGAGATCTCGTCGGCACCGCCGAGGCTGCCAATCGACGTTTGCCGAAGAACGATCTCGAGGAGGATGAGGGCGACAGTTGCCAGGAGAGCCATGCCGGCGAGAACCGCGATTACGCGGTTGATCGTGGCCAGCGCGGCGGCGACCCGGACCGGGCCGCCACGTCTTGCTTGGGTTCCTGTCATGACCGCCGCCCTTTTTCGTCTTATTGCGCGGCGATGGTGACACCGACGGCTTTGCCGACCGACTCGTTCCAGCGCTTGGCCCAGTCCCCGCCGGCCCGTTCGGCCCAGTCTGGAAGTACCTTCTCGGTCAGCACTTTCCGGGCGACTTCGCGATCCGAGTCAGTCGGCTCGACCAAGGTCATGGAAGCGGGCTTGCCCGCTGCGCAGTCGCCGGAGCCGGTCAGGCAGGCGACATCGCGTGACAGCGCGTCAGCGGCTTGGTCCCAGGCCGGGGCCTCGAACTTGGTCTTGATCTCGTCTTGAAGGAACGTCTGCATCTCGGGTGACAGCTCGTTCCATTTGTCGAGATTCATCGCGGTGACGACAGGGTCCCAGCCGCCGAGCGGCAGAGTGAGAAGATGCGTCGAGGATTCCCACCAACCGGCGCTGTAGCCGGAGCCGGCACCGGTCACGGCGCAATCGACGACGCCGCGCTCGAGCGCGCCGGGCACTTCGGAAAACGCCATGGTGATCCCCTCGGCGCCGAGTTCTTCCAGCAAGATCGCGGTCATCCGGCCGGAGGCGCGGATCTTCTTGCCCTTGAGGTCTTCCAAATTGGAGATCGGCGCGTTGCAGAAGACGACCTGAGGCGGGTAGGGGGCGATCGCCAGCAGCTTGGCATTGAAGCGGTCGCGCATGATGTCTTCGACCATCGGCTTGGCGGCTTCGGCGACGTCGCGGGCCGTTGCTGCGTCGGTAGCGATCAGCGGAACGTCAAGGCCCTCGAGTTCGGGCGCGTCTCCCACCGTGTAGTCGGCGACCGTCATGCCGATGTCGAAGACGCCGTCGCTGAGCAAACGGAAGACGTCGGCACCCTGAACGCCCATCTGGTCGAAGGTGGTCAGGTTCACCGTGACGGCACCCTTCGAGTCCCCCGGTAGGATTTCGGTCCAGAACGGCTGCTCGAATTCCTTGTAGAGCGGCAGGCTACTCCAGCTACCGACCACGGAAAGCGTTGTGTCCGGCAGGTCTTGCGCATTCGCGGCAGCGTTTGCCGCCAGCAATGCCGTTGAGATCGAGAGAGTGCGAAGAAGTGCTTTCATTACGTGACTCCATTTGGTGGCAGGTGACAAGAAGCGGGTGATTGGTCAGGAACTTCGTTCGGCCAGGAGATCGGTCACCAGCATGTGGCCAGGATCGTGGGTGATGGCGATATCCGGTCGCGCGGCGCGGATCGCCATTTGTGGGGTGACACCGCAGGCCCAGAAGACCGAAACTTCGTTTGGCCCGATCACTGGGGCGTCGCCGAAGTCCGGATTCATGATGTCGGCGATGCCGATCGCGGCTGGATCGCCAAAATGCAGCGGCGCTCCATGCGCCAGCGGCTGACGGTCGGAAAGAACGATCGCCCGAATCGCATCCTGGGGGGAGAAGGCGCGCATCGAGACGACGATCGGGCCGGCGAAGGGGCCGGCGGGTTTCGTTGCGATGTTGGTCACATACATCGGCACGTTGGTATCCGCGTCGATATGCGGGACCCGGATCCCGGCGCGTTGCAGAGCTGCCTCGAAGGAGAAGGAGCAACCGATCACGAAGGTAACGAGATCGTCTCGCCACTCCTTTGTCAAATCACCTGGGGAGCCGACCAGCTCGCCGTCGCGAAAAATCCGGTAGCGCGGCACGTCTGTACGGATATCGACGTCCGCACCGAGAGTCGGCAGGCGGGGATCTCCGGCCTCCCCGACGGCCAGCAGCGGGCACGGCTTGGGATTGAGGACACAAAAGCGCAGGAAATCCCCGGCCAAGGCTTCCGGAAGGATCGCCAGATTTCCCTGAAAATATCCAGGCGCCTGACCGCTCGTCGGACCTGTGAAAGAACCGGACCGAATCCGTTCGCGCAAGGTGCGAGGGGATCGCTCGAACTCTCCGGTCATTTCCTGGGCAGCCTCCCGAGCTGTTTATTTTTTCTGCAAGGGGAGTGTTCCATCCGTCGCTGCATGCGTCAATTGATCAACTTTCGATCATTTTGATCCGCTGGGAAGATCAAATGGATGGTCCATCGCCGCGACGGCTTGTTCCGCCGCGACCTTCAATTCGGCGCTGACGTCGGCGTCCAGCGACGGGTGGTGCGCCAGAACAAAGCGGAGTGGTTTCGGTTTCGCGGCTGCGACGGTGTCGAGCCGCCTGATCCGACCAGCGACAATGTCCGTGGCGGCCATGCTGGACGGCAGAACGCCAATTCCGAAGCCGGCGCGCACCAGATGCAACGCGGTCGAGAGCGATGCGCAGCCGTGCAGCAGTGGAGCTGCATCGAGGTGGGCGGCGGTGAAGATCGCATCCAGATTTCGATAGGGAATGGTACCCTTCGGAAAGGTCACGATCGGATGCCTCGCCAAGTCCTTCAATGTCAGCGGGTGGTCGGGGACGTCGGTCGTCGCGGCCGCGAACCAGTCAATGATGCTGGCGTGGATGAATGTGCCGGACGCCTGGGCCGGTACCCACTCCTCCATCAGGACGGCGATATCCAGATCGTCCTGCAGCAGCTTGGCCGCGAGGACTGACGACGTGTCGACAGCCAATTCGATCCTAAGGTTTGGAAAACGATCACGGATTCGGGTCATCATGCCAGGCAGCCATGTATGCACGACCGTTTCCGCCACACCGATACGGATCGTGCCGGCGAAACCGCCCTCATGCCCAAGCGTGGCCATGATGCGGTCGCGCATTTCGGTGAGACGCGCCGTCTGGTCGAGGAAGGTGCGACCCGCCGGCGAAAGCCGTCCACGGCGCTTGCGCCGGTCGAACAGTTCGACACCCAGCCGATCCTCCAGCGCGGCGATCCGCGCTGATACGGCGGACTGGGACAGTCTCATCTGCGCGGCTGCGGCCCGGAAGCCACCATGCCGGACGATGCAACTGACGATCTCGATATCCTTGATGTCGAACATTGGCAGCCAGCCTCCGAAGTGGGTCGTCGGATGATAACAGTCTCGGCGGTCAAGTACCTGCTCGCCGGCGTTGGACAACTTGCCCGACAGCCTGGACAGGCCTTGGATCTAGGTTGTGTGGACAAACCCGATCCATTGTCTGATCGTAGCAATCTCAACGAATCCGAGAAAGCTTGAGGCCAGATTGTCGTAACGGGTGGCGATGCGGCGGGTCTGCTTGAGGCGATTGAAGAAGCGCTCGATGCGGTTGCGCAGCGCGTATTTGGTCTTGTCGACCGGGCGCTGAACTCTGCGGTTCGACTTTGTCGGGATCACCGGGTCTGCGCCGCGCCGCTCGAGATCGTCGCGAATGGCGTCGCTGTCATATCCCAGCGCGAGATGGACGCATCGAGACACGAGGCCGTGTCGGTGCGACAGCGTGCTCGCGGCATTCACGAGCAACTCCTGACGGAGCGCGGCCGAAACTCGGCGCAGCCCCATGCTGTCAACGACTGGCTTTCGGTCTATGCAATGGCGGTCAACGAGGAAAACGCCGCTGGCGGACGCGTCGTCACCTCACCGACGAACGGCGCCGCCGGCGTCGTGCCGGCGGTCCTACGCTACTATCTCGACCATTGCGTGGGGGCGGAATCCAAGAACACTCCGGTGTTCCTGCTGACAGCTGCGGCGATCGGCGGCCTGATCAAGCACAATGCCTCGATCTCGGGCGCCGAAGTCGGATGTCAGGGGGAGGTGGGGTCGGCAGCCGCGATGGCGGCTGCAGGGCTTTGCGCGGTCCTTGGAGGAACCAACGAGCAGATCGAAAATGCTGCGGAGATCGCGCTCGAGCACCATCTCGGGATGACCTGTGATCCGGTTCGGGGACTGGTGCAGGTTCCCTGTATCGAGCGCAACGGCCTCGGCGCAATCAAGGCGGTCTCGGCGGCGTCACTCGCACTGCGGGGCGATGGCAAACACTTCATGCCCCTCGACAATTGCATCGCGACGATGCGGCAGACCGGGATCGACATGAGCGAAAAGTACAAGGAGACGTCGCTTGGAGGACTCGCTGTAAACCTGCCGGAATGCTGAGGTGGATAAAGGGAGGGTCTTTTTACGCTAAAGGCCAGAAGCGTGGGCCAGACCCGGGGCAATCGCTTGAAGGGAGGCGATTCCGGCACGGAGATTACCGTGATTCATAGGAGACCTCGAATCGGTGAGGTTTCCCATGTCCGGCCAGTCGCTTTTGGATCAGTTCTCGGCTCTCGAGGACTCGCGTCAGACGTGGACGGCGATCCATCCCTTGCCGAGACCGTGTTGATCGTGCTTTGCGGCACGATGGATGGCGAGAGCGGAGGACTGCGTCGAGATTGAGGAATGGGCCGGCCAGAAGCTGGATTTCCTCAGGCGCTTTCTGCCTTTCGCGTGGGGCGTGCCCTCGCACGACACGCTCAACCACGTCATGAACGCCTTGTCGGCAATGCTTTTTCGCAGGACCCGACGGGGTGTGCCCATCCGCTGCTAGAAAATCAATGACTTAGGCGTGGCGGAGAGGAAGGGAGAAGGACCCCGTTCCTCGCGTTCAAGCATTCCAGGTGTTGTCGCCGACAGATGCGCCTTGACCTCGGCGAGACTGTATCACGAAATCGTACCAGTAAGCCGGCTGATTTCCAAAGTCACGCCTACACCTGAACCAGCCGATTTTGGGAAATCCAATCTCGTACATCGCACCCCCAAAGTGGCCGGGCTATGTAAAAGCCCTGGCCTTTGTCGCAGGATAAATCTCGAACCTTGCCATATGTTTGTTCGTTTTCGATCCCCTCGGCGACAACCTGGAAACCTAGTGCATGAGCGGTCTGTATGACCGCAGCAACGATTATCTGCGTCTTCTGATCGGACAGCAGACTGTCCATGAATGAGCGGTCGAGTTTAAGCGTGTCGGCGGGAAGGTCCCTGAGATAGGTGAGCGAACAGTGGCCGGTCCCAAAATCGTCCAGCGCGATCCTGACCCCGAGCTGCCGGAGTTCACCGAGCACGCTGATAATCGCCGATGGCATGGTGGCGAGCGCCGTTTCGGTGATTTCAAGTTCCAACTGCGACGGAGGCACCTCGTGCCGTTTAACCAAGTTTTTGAACGTGCCGAGAAAGGACGGGTCTTCCAGGTTACGAATGGAGACGTTAATGGCCACAGGCAGGACCAGTCCGTCGCGCCTCCAAGCCGAAGCCGCGGCCAAACTGGCGTCGAGAATGCGCTCCGTGAGCGGTTTTATCAGGGCGGTTTCCTCGGCCAGAGGAATGAAGTCCCCGGGTGAAACGATGCCGAGCTCGGGGTGCTTCCATCGGGCAAGTGCTTCCACCCCGACGCAGATACCCGTGGACAAGTCCACCTTGGGCTGAAACTGCAGCGCAATCTGCTCGGGTTTGGCCAATGCGGCCTGCAAGTCCGGTAAGAGCCGCGAGATGGACCTGTACTTTCTGTCCTTCTCATCGTCATAGACGGCGTATGGCTCGCCCGCATCGATCGCTTCTTGCAAGGCGGCGGTCGCACTTCGGAGCAGGTCCAGAGCCGTCTTACCGTGGCTCGGGTAGGACGAAATCCCGACATTCCCCCCCGCCAGCATCGGCGTGGCATCGGTTGCGAACGGCGAATGTAGAACGTCGAGTATCATGCGACACAGACGGGGAGCATCATCCCACACAGCACTCGGTACGACGGCGGCAAACGCACCGTAACCCAGATCATAGAGCATCGCCTCATTGGAGAGAACCTCCTTCAATCGGGAGGCTGTCCCGGTCAACAGGGCATTGGTTTGAGCGTATCCCAAGCTGGCGGCGGTCCGGTCGACATGCCTGAGCTTGATACTCAAGATCGCAAAAGTTCCATCCGTCCGGCGGTCCGACTGAATTTTGGCATCAACATGATCCAGAAGAGACTGCCTGTTCGGTAAACCGGTCATGAGATCGTGCCGACTGAGATGTCGGGCGGTGTTAAGTTGCAGCATGAGCGCGCTCCACAGTGCCCCCGCGAGTGCCCCGATGAACGTGAAGAAGCCCATCTGCACGGTCCAATTGGCAGCGTCTTGGAAAGTGCCTGCATCGACATCGAGGGGCATGAGCGGACCCACAAGGAGGCCGGCGACCAGGCCGGTGGCTGCGCCAGCAGGAAGTCCGAACAGAAAAGCCGCGACAAGGATCGGGACATAAAGCGAGTGGACATATGCGAGCTTTGTGCCGCCTGTCGCCCAAACGAAACCAGCAGCCAGCGCAAGTAATGTCGCAATTGTTATCACCCCGACGATGAGCCGCAGGCTATTGCGAACATGTGGGATGTCCGTCCAGCCAGAGATGCCGCCCCGCGCAAGTTCCAGCAATCGTGGACTTTGAAGCGTGTGATGAAAAATCATGCGTCTATCCCTCTAGCTAGCCTTCATCTCTAAGAACAATATTTCCCTCACGACCAGAAGATGATCTCCGTCTGGAAGAACGGGCTCTGCGCTCCTCATCTTTAGGGCTCACGTTCCGATCCTCCGCTAATTTGAGGCTCTCCTCAAATTTCTGCCGGATGACCCTCTTCGCGGCGTACCTCCGGAGCGCTGTGATCAGAAAAATGATGATTGATGTAAACACCATTATTCCCAGACCGGCGATGGTTCGGTTCTCGCTGGCATCCCGATCGTTTACCTGGGGGGGGCAGGCCACGGATGTGCCGTTGGGACAGCGGGATTGAGACCCGCCGCGCTCCCACCCACGCTCGTCGGCTAAATATCCCATGTCATCGCGAGGAGAACCGATGACAGTTGTTTGGACGACAGGTCTTGAGAAGAAGGAGCCGGTAGTCGGTCGTGCGTGCGGAACATTTAAAGTCGTGGTGTTGGCTTTGCACGCGATGCCAGACGCTCTGAAGTCCGTCTCGTCGCGCGCTTGCGCTCTTTCACTGGGGCCGTCATTTCTTACCAACGCCAAGACACAGCTAGCGGCATTGGATAATGACACCACGACAAGATACCGCGCCCCACTGGCAGCGTGCACCGTCTCGATGATAGCACCGACCAGTGCTCCGTCCCGAATTCGCCATTCCACCAGCCGCACACTGGGGCCGCTCCAATTCTTCCAGTCTCGCCAGCCGCCGAGCCCCCGAACATCAAGCCGTTTCTCACGATTGATAAGGCCCGCGTAAATGGAGAACTGCCTATCTTCTTCAATAAACAGGATCGAATACCCGTCAGGTCCGAGACATCTTGCTCGGTGAAGGCTCGGCCTTCCTTTTACGATCTCACACCGCTCACTGACGACCGAAGAGGCCTCAAACGCCAATGCGCTCGAGATCGGTAAAGGGATGAGACCCACGAATATCAGCGCAATCACCAGCGATTTCGATGTAGAGGTACGCCGGCCCCATCCTATGGGATAAATTGATATAAACACTTTCATTTTCAACCACATAAGGTGCCCGGGACATCTCTAAGGGGGACACGAAAGTGCTAATTATTGCTTACAAAAATTGTGAACCTCAGCCGGGACCAACCGGTCACGGGGTCACAACAACGCGGCGACAGCGTTGTCCACAAACAGCTCGCCATCTCGGATATATCGGCTGAGCATCGCATCGCTGGCGTGCCCGGTTTGTTGCCTGATCTTCCATGACGAGGCACCCGCCTGAGCGGCACTGGTGGCGAAGCCGGCACGCAGGCTGTGGCCCGAGAAGCCTTCGGGATCGAAGCCAGCCGCTGCCAAGCGTTTCTTCACGATAATCGAGACGGCTTCTCCCGACAGACGCTGATCCCTGATGCGCCGATGTCGGGTCATGCCTCTGAAAATGGGGCCGGCCTCGATGCCGGAGGCCGACAGCCATGCTTCCAGGGCGGTGACCGGGCACCACCGCGTCCGGCCGTGGGGTATCCCGATCTTCCGTCCTGCCCCGGCCTGGTCTGTCTTCGATCGACGCAGCGTGACCACGAGCCCCTGACGCACGGTCTCCACATCGGCGACGTCCAGACCGACCAGTTCCGATCGGCGGAAGCCGCCAGCGAACCCGATCAGCAGCAGGGCGCGATCGCGCATGTCCTTCGGCCTGTCGCCCATCGCCCCCAGCACGGCGAACAGATCATCGCGCAATAACGGCTTGGCCTGTCGCTGAGCCGAGCCGTTCCTTCGTCTGATGCCTCGAAGGGTCGCCTTGACGAGTGCATCGGTCGTCGGGCTCGACACCCGCTTCAACGCGTGGGCTTTCGACAGCGAGGCAAGCCGCCGGGTCAGCGTGGCCGGGGTCAAAGCGTCGGCGTGGGTGGCCAAGTAAGCGGCGATCATTTCGGCCGACGCCGGGATCATGCCACCCCAGGCGAGGAAATGATCAAGGTCGGATTGGTAGGCCCGCTTGCTGTTCGCAGACAGTGAGCTGTCGACCAGATCGGCGACGACTGGTGAGAGATCGTTAAAATGCGAGACATCGCCTGTGCAATTGATTGCACGCGGGGCTTTGTAGTTCGTGCAATCAATTGCAATTCTACCGACCGGCGCGTTAATTTTCCGTTTATCGCCCGCGTTTTTCTCTTTTTTGGGCTCTGATAATGGAGGGTTATCGGAGGAGAGACCGGGCGTCATCGTGCATTCCCCTTGGCCGATGACGATCCAAGGATGCCCGCTCGGACCGCATTCAGATGGCCAAGATTGGCCCGAAACGCGTCGAGCACGTCGGCCATTCCGGTGGCAGGGATGCCGGCCCAGAGCAGGTCCGTCTCGCGCCCCAGCGTCTCAAGCTCATCCACCTGATCCCACTCGAACCGATACGCCACTGGCATGGCGTCGGTGTAGAAGGCCGCGAGATACGCGGCGTCCCTATGCCGGAACTCGGGGACGTGTCGTTCAAGAGCCGAGCGTGCATTCTGGTTCTCACGAGCGAAGGTCACGATCGCCTGACGCCCAGCCCGCGTGTGCTTGTCGAGGGCATAGGTCGGGACGCCATCCACGAACATCGTGGGTGGGACCGGCACTGATCGGCTTGTCGGCTCACTCCGTCCCCGTCTGAGCTCCTGGAGGAGCGGCGGCAGCATGAGGACGATGGGCTCGCGTGTGGCCTTCGCAGCGGCCTGTATGGCCAGTCCCGTCGCTTCTGGCAGGCCGGCATCGATATAGGCCGTCATGAGGCCGATCAGATCACCGCCGCCGATGCGCTTCTCGGTGCCCGCTTCGACGCCCGAGGCGAACCACGACGCCGTCGCCCTTAACGCCAATGGCTGCTCGGCATCCGTCGCAACCGCGATCCTTTCTCTGACGCTGAGCGCACCGACGGTTTCGCGGTGGCATTCCCAATTCGGCCGGTGGACCGCCGAGCAGATCAAGTAGTCGCTCGACCTCTCCTTCGGAGCCGCCGCCATGGCACGGACCATCCAACGGGCAACCGTCGGCGTGTCGCCATGTTGACGTTGATGGCGGGCGTCGGTGCAGAGCCGGGTGAGGGTCACCAGCAGATCGGGAGCGCCGATGCCGATGTCTTCATAGGCGATCACCATCAAGCGACGAAAGATGCCGGTCCCCCGATGACGGATCAGCGTCAGGATGGCGCGTTCGGCGGTCTCGGCGTCACCTCGTCGGATCGCCTTGTGGACGGTCGAACTGGCCACCCAGGGGTCGCAGGGTAGCGGCCTCAAGCTCGGCAGCGGACTGTTCTTCGCGTCGTCGGTCAGCGGGATTTCGGGTTGGAATAGGTCTGTCATCATGGCCTCCTTGCCGTGGCAGGGAGGTCGAGATCGAGAGACCCCAAATTGACGCTAGCTGATGGGCGAGCGTGGGCAAGGAGGTGTACACAAATATCCGAAACAGGGGCGAAAACCGCCCGTGTGCAATCAATTGCGCCGACCTAGTCCGAAGGCGAAATGGCTCTTATTCGGTATGGTTTCGTACTTTTCATAAGCGAACCACACGCTTTCAAATTGACGGTTCACGGTCGGAAACCGTCCATGTCCCTGGAACACGCCCCGAGATGGGATTTACAAAACTAAGGGACAATACCGGACAGCAGGCTATGGCATCTTGGCGAAATGGGCCTTGTCACCGACCACCAAGGCTTTCAGCGTGGCTGGCCAGTTGTTCCAGACGACCTCGGCGTCCCACCAAGTCACTTGGCACGCTTTCAGATGCTTGCGGTACTTGGCTTTCTTATCTTTCGGCAGGAGGCTCAAAGCCTTGTCAACGCCCCTGAACCGGACGCTGTCTTCGAACATGCTCCATTCCCACTCCTTGCCCCCAGGCGGTGGCGGCGGGAAGTTCTGAACGAGCGTCGTCCCGGCAAATGGGTTCTTGAGCTTGTGCAGCCCCTTCAGCGTGATCGACGGGTTTCGAAGCCGGCGCTCGATACGAACTCTCGTCTTGCCTTCCCAGCTAGCGCCCTTGGCGATCAGCTCGGCCTCCTTGTCGTAGATCAGGGTCTGGTTCCCCTTGCTGACGCCGTAGACCACGTTTTCCAGGTGGCCGTCGGTCGACCAGTCCTGCTTCTTCATCCCCTGCTTGGCGAGGTAGAGGAAATCGTCCAAACGAACCGCGTGGAGATCAACAGCGACGTCAAGCCGCGTGATCTTCCCATGCTCGATCGCGTACTCCCACCCGTCGTTCATTACCGATTTCAGCTGACCGTTAAACACATCCATGCCGGTCTGGCCGAGCGCAGAGGGGTTGAAATCGAACCTCAGCTTCTCGGCCAGACCGGCGGCATGACGATAGTACAGGCGGGGCTGGTGCTCATGGTTGGGCAGGTTGATCGCATACCCGCCGTTGAAGCCATTCAGCCACGGCGCTGGCTGCAGAAACGATTTGTCGTCCCACGCTCCTACCATCGTCTGATGGATCGCCTGGGCCATCCCCTTGCTGTGAGGTGTCACCAGGACGGTGAGCTTGTCGATGAAGGGTATAAGTTCCGAAGCAGGTTTGGGACCTGTAGGCGGGCTTGTATGGCTATTGGGATGGTCGTTTTTCGGCTGTGTTTGGGTCTTGTTAGAAAGCCCCTTCGGTACCTTGAGTTTGATGATCGTCACGCCGCATGCCCTAGCCGTGGAAATTCGTCACGGCCCATGATCGGGGAAAGGCGTTAAGAGAGCGAAAAACTCTGCTCCCAGCTATGGGAGGTTATGACATCAAGAAGCTCAGATCAATCGGGTACTCCACTTTATCGATCACGGCATGCAGCTCATCGATCTTGGGGCCGCTGCCGTAGTGGCTGTGGACCTTCTTATCGGCATGACCCAGAAGCGCCATCGCCAGACGCTCAGGGGCTTCAGCCGCATAAACCGCGTCCGTGAAATTGTGCCGGAATGAGTGGAAGGCGGTCTTCGGGGTCTTGAANCGCCATCGCCAGACGCTCAGGGGCTTCAGCCGCATAAACCGCGTCCGTGAAATTGTGCCGGAATGAGTGGAAGGCGGTCTTCGGGGTCTTGAAGCCTACCTGACGGGAGTACCGGCCCCACCACTTGCTGAAGTTATGCGAGAAGTAACCGTCCTTCCCCTTTTCGATGTCCGAGAACACACGATGGGTGCCGGGCTTGTCGGCCACCAGCTCAAGCAGACCGCCCTTCAGCAGGACGTCATGTACCGGGACGCGACGCGCGCTCCCCGCCGTCTTCAGCGACTTTCCTTCGCCCTTCGAGATGTCAAAGAACCAAACGTCCTTCTCCTGCTTGATGTCCGAGACGAGGAGCTGAACGATCTCCCCCATGCGCATGCCGGAATACAGGGCAATCAGTGGCACCCAGAATTTACCGTCACGGATCACCTCCGGCCCTGCTTTGTGGCGCTGCGAGCCCAGGTGACCGGCGTAAAGCGGTGATGAGAAGATCGTCTTGAGCTGTTCGACGGAATAGGGATCACGACCGTCACGGCCCTTCGGCCCAACCCCCGTGATCTTCACCTTCTCGCCCGGCACCTTCTCGATCAGCTCCTCATCATACGCCCAGCGAAGGAAGGAGCGGAACATCGAGAAGTATTTGTCCTGCGTCTTCGGCGAGATGACGGGTCCACCAGAGGAAATGGCTTCGAGCACCGTCATCCCCTTGGTCGCGGCCAGCTTCGTGTAGTTTGAAGGCAGGCGTTGCAGGGCGTCACGAAGGGAAATTACGTCGGCCGTATCAAGGGCACGAACCAGCTTCTCGCCCCCGATGATGCCGAC
>NZ_JAZHLK010000031.1:0-48450 GCF_036549515.1 Aurantimonas sp. E1-2-R+4
ATATTCCTGGTCGCTGATCTCGAGATTCATCTCGTATTGCTTGAGCTCGTCGCGCGAAAAAACGACGATACGGCGCGGCTTGTAGCGCGCCAATACGGTCTTCACGAAGCTCTTGCCGAACGAGCCCGTTCCACCCGTGATCAAAATGGATTTTCCGTCGAGGTCGGGGACGGGATTCAGGAAGTCACGCGAAGTCATGCCAGCTTTCGAACCTTCTTCGGTATTGGACAAGAAAAGACGGGCTTAAAAGCCTACGCCTCTCGAAACGGACCTGGATAATTCAAAAATGAGATGGCGGACAAGCAGGACATGGCCCCCAAAGAACCAAACATTCCGCCTCGGCCGACCTGGCACGAACGGCGCCGTTCATTTCCCTTCATCGACCTTGGTCTGCGGCTATGAGCGCTCTCAGGCTTTTCCATCGAACGGCCTATGGGCGCGATCGTGAAGGAAATTCCGCTGCGCTATTTATTCAAAGCCGCTCTAATTCACACGACGCGGCCTGTAAAGCACGAAAACGAATGAGCCAGGCGCTGTCCTTACCGACCTTGGCAAGTCCGAACACCCAGGTGGAGGACTAGCCTGTTGCTACCTCCCCTGCAAGGAAGCCAGTCCGCCGGCCCGGCTGCCGTATGCGGCGCCGATGGTCGAGACACGGCAGGCTAGTCCCACCGACTTTATACCAACCTGCGGTGATAGGAACCCATTCGACCGGCCATTTCCCGCACCTTGGCGCCGATGCGTGGCGAGGAGTGGGACGACGCGCGATGCAGCCAAGCGCGGCGAGCGCCCGGCCTTCGGTGGGCTGAACGGGCTCGCCGGACGGCGTCACACCGCTTGCCCGATGCGCCGCATCGAACCGCGCGTCGCTCCTGGCCGGACAAGCCCGTTCAGCGCCATCGAATAGGTCCCTATCGCCGCAGGTTGGTATTACCCACTGCAATCCCGTCGTCGCATCGCGACGACGGGCTCATTCGAGACTCCGGGGGCGTCCGGCCAGAAGTATGTTTTCTATTGCCTTCGAACCTTCCGGCTGTTTATCCGGGAGGCTCTTTTTTTGGCTCGCCTTGAACTCTGGACTTGGACATAGCGCATGATGATCACGGTGATTGGTAGCGGCTATGTCGGGCTGGTGGCGGGCGCCTGTTTTGCCGATCTCGGCAACGATGTCATTTGCGTCGACACCGACCCCGCCAAGATCGACATGCTGCGGCGAGGCCAGGTGCCGATCTTCGAGCCAGGTCTGGAGCCGCTGCTGCAGCGCGGCGTACAGTCCGGACGGCTGGAATTCACCACCGATTACGACCTGGCGGTCGGGCGCAGCAACATCTTCCTGATCGCCGTCGGCACGCCTCCCGACGAAGACGGCAGCGCCGATTTGCGCCATGTCCTGTCCGCCGCCGCGGCGATCGGCGATCGGCTGACGCAAAAGGCGGTTATCGTCAACAAATCGACGGTTCCGGTGGAGACCGCGGCGAAGGTCGAGGCGGTGATCGCCGCGAGGCTCCGGTCCCGCGGCGTCGATGTGGAGTTCTCGGTGGTGAGCAACCCGGAGTTCCTCAAGGAAGGGGCTGCCATCGCGGATTTCACACGTCCGGACCGCATCATCATCGGGAGTTCCGATGAGTGGGCGACCGAGATCATGCGCAATCTGTACGCGCCTCTCAATCGTCGCCAGGACAAGATCATCGTGATGGATGCGCGAAGCGCGGAACTGACGAAATACGCAGCGAATGCGATGTTGGCGACGCGCATCAGCTTCATGAACGAACTGGCGCACCTCGCGGAAGCCGTAGGAGCAGACATCGAATCGGTGCGGCGCGGCATCGGAAGCGATCCCCGCATCGGCCTTCGGTTCCTTTATCCTGGCTGCGGATATGGTGGTAGCTGCTTCCCCAAGGACGCGCGCGCGCTGATCAGCATGGGCGCGGAGCGTGAGGTGCCTCTGCGCGTCATGCGGGCGGTGGAAGAGGCCAACGAACGCCAGAAGCACGCGCTGTTCGAAAAGCTTGCCGCCTTTTACGGCGGCGAGACGAATCTGCAAGGCAAGACGATCGCGCTCTGGGGGCTGTCATTCAAGCCCGATACGGACGACATGCGCGAAGCGCCCAGTCGCGTGCTGATAGCGGATTTGCTGTCCCATGGCGCCCAGGTGCGCGCCTACGATCCAGCGGCGATGACACAGACCCGGCAGATTTTCGCGGATGCTTCGCGGCTCACCCTGTGTCCCAGCGCCGCCGATGCTCTGGAGGGGAGCGATGCCCTTGCCATCGTGACCGAATGGCGCGAGTTCCGCAGCCCCGATTTCGGCGAAATCGCGTCGCTGTTGAAGGACAAGGTGATCTTCGACGGACGCAACATGTACGAGCGTAGCGTGACCGATGCCGCCGGGCTTGCCTATTTCGATATCGGACGAAATCCCGTCGCCCGCCGGGAGTAGAGAGAACCGCGCAGGTCTCGGCGGACCGCTGGCGACGAACCCGGCCTCAACGATCGTGAAGGTCGGATTTGTCGTAACCGGCAGCGGTGAGAGCGACGTGTTCGGCCGGGTGCACCTGCGGGCCGCCCTGCATCATGGCGAGCACCTCCTCGCCGGGGCTGAATTCGGTGACGGTCGCCTTCAATAGACGCAGGGCTCCCGCGACATCATTGACGTCGATCAGACGCCGCATCTCGTCGAAGATACGCACGATGACGCCGCGCTCGATCGCGCGCGGGAACGCCACGAGAATTCCCTCGATATCCGTTTGCCCCAAGGTCTCGCGGGAATCGAACAGCTCCTCATAGAGCTTTTCCCCCGGCCGCAAGCCCGTGTAGACGATCTTCACGTCGATATCCGGCCGCAAGCCGGAAAGGCGAATGACATTGCGCGCGAGATCGGCGATCTTCACCGCGGCACCCATGTCGACCACGAAGATCCGCCCCCGTTCCTCGGGGTCCTCCAGGCTATGGGCGGCCGATTGCAGCACCAGAAGGCAGGCTTCCGGTATCGTCATGAAGTAACGTTCGATCTCCGGATGGGTGACCGTCAGCGGTCCACCGGCCTTCAATTGCTTTTCGAAAAGCGGAACGACCGAGCCGGCCGAGCCGAGGACATTGCCGAAGCGGACGGTGACGAAACGCGTTCCGGCCTTATCGGAACCCAAATCCATCGCCTGACAGAACATCTCCGCCATGCGCTTGCTGGCGCCCATGACATTCGCCGGATTGACGGCTTTGTCAGTCGAGACCATGACCACCGCGCCCACCTTGGCGCGCATCGCGGCCTCCGCCACGTTGCGGGTCCCGATGGCATTGGTGAACAGTCCTTCGAGCGGTTGTGCTTCGACGATCGGAACATGCTTCAGTGCCGCGGCGTGAAAAATAACGTCCGGCCGGTGCGCATCGACAATGCGGGCGATCGCCTCCTTCTCACGCACATTACACAACAGCGGATACAGGGCGTATTGCGGGTTGCCTCGACGCAGTTCGCCGTCGATCGCGTAAAGCAGGTACTCACTGGCGTCCACAAGGATCAGGCTGGCCGGTTCCAGGGCGACGATCTGACGGACGAGTTCCGATCCGATCGAACCGCCCGCTCCTGTGATAAGGATCTTCTGGCCCTTGATCATCGTCGCCATTTTCGGAACGTCCAGGCGTAGCGGCTTGCGCTGCAACAAATCCTCCAGCTTGATCGGGCGGACTTCCACTTCCGCGCCGACTTCGCGAAGGTCGAGAACCTTGGGCAAGCGCAGCATCTCCAGACGATGCTCGCTGGCGATGTCGATCAAATCCTGAATGCGCGCGTGGCGCTCGAAGTCCTCGCGCGTTCGCGTCAGGATCAAGGCTTCGGGCCGGCGCCCCCGTCGATCGAACCGCCGGATGATCTGCGGCAGTTTCTCCATTCCCCCCAGCACCGGAACGCCGCGAATGAACCGGCCGGTGCGGCGTCCCCGTTCGTCGATGATCGCCAGAACATCGAAGGATTGTCCGCTTCGTTCCGCGATGGTCTTCAAGAATGTCTCGGTGTTGTCGCCGGCACCGATCAGCAAGACGCGCTTGGCCGAGCCGCCGTCCCTGTCCCGGGCGCGGCNGCTTCGTTCCGCGATGGTCTTCAAGAATGTCTCGGTGTTGTCGCCGGCACCGATCAGCAAGACGCGCTTGGCCGAGCCGCCGTCCCTGTCCCGGGCGCGGCGCGTATCCCGCCAATTGCGGTAGACCCGATAGACGGCGCGTGGCGTCGCCAGCAAGACGATCAGAAACGCCCATGCGATAATCATCGACGAGCGCGGGATCGCCTCCAGCCGCACCAGCAGGAAATGGGCGACGATGAAAATCGCAACCGAGATGGTGGCCGCCTTGATGATCGCCACGAGATCCGGGAGCGAGGCGTAGCGCCAGACTCCCCGGTTCATCCCGAGCACAAATCCGACGATGCCAACGACTGCGCCAAAAATAATCGTCGCAAGACCATATTCCGGCAGGTCGGAAAGGACCCTATCCAGATCCAATCTCAGGACCAGAGCCAGAAACAGCGCCGCGGCCCCCATGATGGCATCATGGACTAAGGCTATACCTCGAATGAAAAGCATTCGAGAGACGTGACTTGAACTTGCCATAATAACCATCCACCCGCAGTGGAAATTTAAAGGATTAAGAGTTTCTTACCCAAAAAATCCGTCGAGGGATAGGCTGAGCCCCCCCCCAACCCCAGACGAGATCAGCATAGCATGCTTCATGGCTAGAATTCGGCTCGGCGCCAAGTCGGCCGTATCACAGCCACCACCCGCTCGGGCGAGCAGCTGACCGAGGTGGTTCATTCGTCGATTATCGCCACCAGGGTCTGGAGCTTGAACTGAAGGTGCTCCTTCATCAAACGGCCGAGAAGAGGGGCGTCCCGCCTCGCAAGCGCGGCATGGATGACCTCGTGTTCCCGCGTCGCGGCGAGCCAGCGCTCGGGTGTCAGATTGGCTTGATAGCGCGCCCGGTAGACACGCCGCGCCACCATGGCGTGATGCTGGATGAGAGTGGGGTTGCCGGCGGCCGTGAGTATGGCCGCGTGGATCGCCTGGTTGATCTCGAAATAGGTGGGGCGATCCTGCATTTCGTGGCTTTCGCGAAGACGGCGTGTCAGTTCGCCGATCGCCGCAATATCCTCATCCGAGGCTCGTTCGGCCGCCAGTTCGCCGGCCAGGCCTTCCAGCACCGCGATCAACGGGAACAGTTCCGCCAGTTCCGACAGGGTCTGCCGCGCCACGACGGCACCCCGGTTCGGGACGAGTTGCACGAACCCCTCGTGCGCCAAAACCTTCAAGGCCTCACGAACCGGCGTGCGCGACACGCCAAAACGTTCGGTCAGTGCCTTCTCCGGCACTTTCTCGCCGCCCTTCAGCTCGCCTTCCATAATCATCCGCCGCATCCGATCGGTCAGTTCGACCGCCAGCGCGGGACGCGTCAGGAAGCCTTCGGGGTTCAGGTCGGCAAGGCTCATGTCTCATTGTCCTGCGTCAGTATGGCGATCCGCCAACAGGCCGTCGCGTTCGATCCTGGTCCCACCGCCACACACGGCGGACGGGATGTCTGCTGCTACGCCGCCACGAGCGGCCGGTCCAGCGCGCCGGCGAGAACCTCGGCGACATGAACCGCCTTCCGGCCAGCACCGTCGGCGATCTGGTGGCGACAGGAGGTGCCGTTCGCGACGATGATCGCATCCTCCGATGCACTCCGGACTGCGGGTAGCAGGGACAGTTCGCCCATCGCCAACGACACGTCGATCGTCTCAGCATCGTAGCCGAAAGCGCCGGCCATGCCGCAACATGAAGATTCGATCACCTCGAGATCGAGGTTCGGAATCAGCCGCAACGCGCCTTCGACCGCCGACATCGCGCCGAACGCCTTTTGGTGGCAGTGTCCGTGCAGGTAGGCCTTTCGGTCCAGCAGTCCGAGCGGCAAGGACAGGCGGCCAGCCCGGTTTTCGCGGACCAGAAACTCCTCGAACAGCATCGCCCCGGCGGCAACGGATTCGGCGTCCTCTCCGGGCACCAGCGCCAAGAATTCGTCGCGCAGCGTCAGGATGCAGGACGGCTCGAGACCGACAATCGTCCGCCCCGCCCGCACATGCGGTAGCAGCGCTGCGATCGTACGCCGCGCCTCCTCCCTGGCTCGATCCGCCAAGCCCGCCGCGAGGTAGGTCCGGCCGCAGCACAGCGGCCGCTCGCCACGGCCGAGACTGGCGGTCGCAACGCTATAGCCGCCCGCTTCGAGGACCTTCACTGCAGCACGCAGCGTCTCGGGGTCGAACCAGCGGCCGAAGGTGTCGGCGAAAAGAACCACACCGCGTTCGCCCGCTCGCGACAGCGGCTCGCCCCGATCCCCCTCCCCGTCGCGGAACCAATCGCGCCGAAAGATCGGAAGCGTCCTGCGGCGGGAGAAACCGAACAAGCGCTCCGACAGCGCGGCAAACCCGGGAATGCGATCGCGCAGCGCCAGCAATCCCGTCAGCCGCGCAGCCACCGGCGCATAACGCGGTAGCTCGGCGATCAATCGATCCTTCAGCGAAAAGCCCTTGGCCTTCCCGCGCTGGTAGAGCACTTCCGCTTTCATTTTGGCCATGTCGACGCCGGTCGGACATTCGCGGCGGCAGGCCTTGCAGGAAACACAGAGCTTGAGCGTCTCGGCCATGTCGTCGGAGGCCAACGCATCGGGGCCGAGTTGCCCCGACAGCGCCAGGCGCAGGGTGTTGGCACGCCCGCGCGTCACGTCGTTCTCGTTTCGGGTGACGCGGTAGCTCGGGCACATGACGGCCCCAGCCATCTTCCGGCAGGCGCCGTTGTTGTTGCACATCTCGACGGCCCCTTGGAGCCCGCCGGCCGCTCCCGGCCAGGCCGACCAGTCAAAGGCCGTCGTGATATCCTCGACCGCGTAGCCTGGCGGGTATCGCATCAGGCTGCGGTCATCCATCTTCGGCGGATGGACGATCTTGCCGGAATTGAGCAACCCGGACGGGTCGAAAATGGCCTTCACCTCCTCGAAGGCGCGCACGATGCGCGCGCCGAACATCTGCTCGTGGAATTCCGAGCGGACGATGCCGTCGCCGTGTTCGCCGGAATGCGAGCCCTTGTATTCGCGCACCATCGCGAAGGCCTCCTCGGCGATCGCCCGCATGGTGGCCACGTCCTTGTCCAGCTTGACATTCAAGACCGGACGCACGTGCAGGCAACCCTCTGAGGCGTGGGCGTACCAGGTGCCGCGCGTGCCATGCCGCTCGAAGATCGCCGTCAGCCGATCGGTATAGTCGGCGAGATGTTCCAGCGGCACCGCACAATCCTCGACGAAAGACACCGGTTTGCCCGCCTCCTTCATCGACATCATGATGTTGAGGCCGGAGGCGCGCAGGTCGGCGATAGCGGCCTGCAGCTTGGCGTCCTTGACCGCAACGACACCGCCTTCTTGTTCGCCTCCCTTACCGAAACCGTAGCCGAGACCGCTCATGACGTCCCGCAGCGCTTCGATGCTGCGTTCGTTCTCGTCCGCCTCGTCGGCGAATTCGACGAGGAGCAGCGCCGCCGGATCGCCTTCGACGAAAGCTTCCAGCGTCGGCACGAACATGTCGATCCGCCGGGCGAGCGCGATCATGGTCGAATCGACGAGTTCGACCGAGGTGGGTTTCAGCGCGACGATGTGCTGCGCGGCGTCCATCGCCGCCCGGAAGGTAGGGAAATGGCAGGCGCCGAGCAGTTTGGTGGTCTTCGGCAGCGGCGACAGAGCGATCTCGATGGCCGTCGAAATTCCCAACGTGCCCTCGGAGCCGACGAGGAGATGGGCGAGATTGATCGGCTCGGCGGCCGGCATCAGCGCGTCCAGATTATAACCGCCGACCCGCCGCTGGACCTTCGGGAACCGCGCTTCGATCTCGGCGGCCTCGCGCCGGCCGAGCGCCAGCATGGCGGCGACGAGATCACGCGGCGGCTCATCCGGGGCGTCCTGATCAAGGCGGGCAAAGCGGCCCCTGATGCCGTCGGCGAGGATCGCGTCGATGGCGATGACATTGTCGCGCATGGTGCCATAGCGCAACGAACGCGAGCCGCAGGAATTGTTGCCGGCCATGCCGCCGATCGTCGCCCGCGAAGCGGTGGAAACATCGACCGGGAACCACAGGCCATGCGGCTTCAGGAGCCGGTTGAGGTCGTCCAGCACGATGCCCGGCTCAACCACCGCACGACGGCCTTCGACATCCAGCTCCAGCAGACGGTTGAGGTATTTCGAAGTGTCGACGACGAGCCCGGAATTCACCGTCTGGCCGCATTGCGACGTGCCGCCACCTCGCATCGTCAGCGGCAGTCCCTCCTCGCGGGCGGCATCGAGCGCGGCGGCGACGTCGTCCGTCGTCCGCGCCACCACCACGCCGGCCGGCATGATCTGGTAGATCGAGGCGTCGGTCGCGTAGCGCCCACGCGAAAAACGATCGAACAGCACCTCCCCGGCAATTTCTTTCGACAGCCTACGGGACAGGCCCGGCCGGATCATCTCACCCACGATTTCGGATATCCACTCCGGGAAAGCGCCATTCGCCGCTTGACAGAAATAATGAATTCATAATTCAATATGACCGGAATTCAGTTGCGCCGGCAAGAGCGCATCGCAGGAAAGGGATCGGATGCGGCAAGGCGTCACGATCTCAGGGGGACTGATCGTGAGCTATCAACCGGGACGGCACTTCCTCCAGATTCCGGGCCCGACGAACGTTCCAGATCGTGTCCTGCGAGCGATGGACAGACCGACCATCGACCACCGCGGCCCGGACTTCCAAGCGTTAGGCAAGCGGGTTCTCTCGGGCGTCCGCACGATCTTCAAGACCAGCAATCCCGTCGTCATTTACCCGGCCTCCGGAACCGGCGCCTGGGAAGCGGCACTGGTCAACACGCTGTCGCCTGGTGATCTGGTGCTGATGTATGAGACCGGGCATTTCGCCAGTCTTTGGAAGAAACTGGCCGAACGCCTTGGTCTGAAAACGGAATTCATTGCTGGCGACTGGCGCCACGGCGCCGACGCTCAGGCGATTGGCGAACGCCTTGCCGCCGACAAGGGCCACGCGATCAAGGCGGTCTGCGTCGTCCATAACGAGACCTCGACCGGCTGCGTGTCGTCCATCGCCAATGTCCGCAAGGCCATCGATGCGGCGAGCCATCCGGCCCTTCTCATGGTCGACACGATCTCGTCGCTCGGTTCGATCGACTACCGGCACGACGAATGGGGCGTCGACGTCACTGTCGGCGGCTCGCAAAAAGGGCTGATGCTGCCGCCCGGCCTGTCATTCAACGCCCTGTCCGACAAGGCGATTGAAGCGTCGAAATCCTCGACACTGCCGAAATCCTATTGGGCCTGGGACGAGATGCTGCCGGCCAACGCCAACGGCTTCTTTCCGTTCACGCCGGCGACCAATCTGCTCTACGGCCTCGATGCGGCGATCGAGATGCTGCACGAGGAAGGGCTCGACGACGTCTTCGCCCGGCATCAGCGCCACGGCGCGGCGACGCGCGCGGCCGTCGCGGCCTGGGGCCTGGACGTTCTGTGCGCCGAACCAGCCGAGCATTCCGGCGCTCTGACCGCCGTGCTGATGCCGAACGGGTCCGGCGCCGACGCTTTGCGCAAGACCATTCTGGAGCGCTTCGACATGTCGCTCGGTGCCGGACTGTCGAAGGTGGCCGACAAGATTTTCCGCATCGGCCATCTCGGGGACTTCAACGATCTCATGCTTGTCGGTACGCTGGGAGGCGTCGAGATGGGCTTGCTGATAGCGGGCGTGCGGCACAAGGCAGGCGGCGTGGAGGCGGCGATGGAGGTCCTCGCCTCGCCGACGGAGGGGCAGGCACAACAAGCAGCAGAGTAAGAATCGGGCGGAGAAAACCGCCCGTCGGAAAGCAACTGGGAGGAAAGACAATGAACATTCGCACATTGATGATGGGCGTCGCGGCCGCGGCGCTTTGGGGAACGGCGGCGAACGCCCAGGAGGTCCTGAAACTGGGCCACGTCGGCGCGCCGGGATCGCTCTATGAATCGACCGGCAACAACTTCGCCGCATGTGTCGACGCCAGCGGCAAGGCGACCGTCGAGGTCTATGGCTCGTCGCAGCTCGGCAATGACGAGGAGATGCTGCAGAAGCTCAAGCTCGGGCAGATCGCCTTCTCGATCCCCTCCTCGATCATGAGCTCCGTGTCGCCGACCTTCGGCATCTTCGAGATGCCCTATCTGATCAAGGACCGCGACCACATGCGCAAGGTCCGCGACGAGATGGGCAGCACCTTCGTCGACGCGGCCAGCGACAAGGGCTACCGGATCATCGGTTTCTGGGAAAACGGCTTCCGCAACGTGACCAACAACGTCCGGCCGGTTACCGTGCCAGCCGATCTGGAAGGCATCAAGCTGCGTACGCCGAAGGGCGAGTGGCGGGTGAAGATGTTCCAGAGCTACGGCGCCAACCCGACACCGATGGCCTTTTCGGAGGTGTTCACCGCGTTGAAGACCGGCGTCATCGACGGGCAGGAAAACCCCCTCGCCCAGATCTATTCGGGCAAGTTCCAGGAAGTGCAGAAATACCTGTCGATGACGGGTCACGTCTATTCGCCGGCCTATCTGGCCAGCTCCGCCAAGCAGTGGGAAGGCTGGGACGACGAGCTGAAGACCGCGATCCAGGATTGTGCGGTCAAGGCCAGCGACTTCGCCTATGATGAATCCGCCAAGCTCGACGGCGAGTTGGTCGACAAGATCAAGGAAGCCGGCGTCGAAGTGAACGAGGCCGACAAGGATGCCTTCATCGAGGCCTCCAAGCCGATCTACGAGGAATTCGGTCAGCAGGTCGAGGGTGGCCAGAAGCTGATCGAGGACATCCAGGCGCTCGCCTCCAGCTCATAAACTGAACGCCGGTGGCGCCCGCGCCACCGGCTTCCTTCATGCGGCACGGCCCGTCCGGCGGACGCCCGTCCTATCATTACCGATCATCGACAAATGGGGCGCCCGAACGGGCGCGGGAGGCCGAATTGCGCCTGATGGCGAAGCTTCTGGGCGAGGTTCTGACCTGGGTGGTCATTACCCTCATGGTTGGCCTCACGACCGTGGTCGTGGTGGCGGTGATCTTCCGTAAGGCAGGGGCTTCGCTCTCCTGGTATGACGAGGTCGCCTCGGTGCTCCTGGCATGGACCACCTATTACGGCGCCGCTCTCGCCGCGCTCAGGCGCGGCCACATCGGCTTCGATGACGTGCTCCTCGCGCTGCCGCGGAAGGCGCGCGGCGCGGCGGTGATCGTCGCCGAAACCCTGGTGATTTCGTTCTTCGCGCTGCTCGCCTGGGCGGGGCTCGAGGTCCTGAGCATCCTCGAAGGCGAGACGCTGGTCAGCCTAACATGGGTGCCGGTCTCTCTCACCCAATCGATCATCCCGATCGGCGCCATCCTGTTCATCGTCGCCGAACTTCTTAGTCTGCCCGACTACTGGCGCGACGTGATGGCCGGACGCTCGGTGGAACACGCGGTCATGGCGCATGGCGCAACGCCCGACAAGGATCAGGCCTGATGTTCATGTTCGCTATCTTCATCGCGCTCGTCGCGATGGTCTGCATCAACGTGCCGATCGCCATCGCACTGGCGCTGGCGGCGGTCCTTGCCATCGGGTTGACCGACGGAGCCGGCGCTCTCGTGACGATCGCGCTCGATATGTATTCGGGCGCGAAATCCTTTTCGCTGATCGCCATTCCGATGTTCGTGCTGGCCGGCGCGATCATGAACGCGACGGGCATCACCCGGCGCCTCATCGCCTTCGTCTCGGCGATCATCGGCTTCGTGCGCGGCGGCCTGGCGATGGTCAATGTCGGCGTGTCGCTGTTCTTCGCCGAAATCTCGGGCTCGGCGGTCGCGGACGTGGCGGCAATGGGCTCGATCATCATCCCGGAGATGAAGCGGCGCGGCTATCCCGCCCCCTTCGCGGCAGCGATCACCTCATCCTCGGCCTCGCTGGCGATCATCATCCCGCCATCGATTCCGATGATCCTCTATGGTGTTTCCTCCGGCGCCAGCATCGAACAGCTGTTCGTCGCGGGTGTCGTGCCGGGGCTGCTCGGCGCGGCCGGGTTGATGGGTGTGGCCTACTACTACGCGGTCAAATACGACTGGCCGACCGAGGATGCCTTCAATCTCCCAGCGCTGCGCGCCACCTTCATCGACGCGCTGCCGACATTCTCCCTGCCGGTGATCATTCTCGGCGGCATCTTCGGCGGGTTCATGACGGCGACGGAAGCAGCCGGCATCGCCGTCGTCGCGGCGATCCTGGTGGGTGCCTGGTACCGGGAGGTCGACTGGCGCCAGCTCAAGGAGGCGATGCTGGAGGGTGGCATGCAGACGGCGGTCGTCATGCTGCTGGTCGCCACCTCCGTCCTGATGGGCTCGTTCCTGACCACCGCCCGCGTCCCCCAGGACATCGCGGCGGCGATTTTGGACCTCACCAGCAACCAGTACTTCATCCTTTTGATCCTCAACGTCTTCTTCCTGGTGATTGGCTTCTTCCTGCATTCGGCCGCGGCGATTATCCTGGTCGTCCCGATCATCACCCCGCTGATCCAGCAGGCAGGGATCGATCCGGTGCATTTCGGTCTGGTCGTCACGCTGAATCTGGCCATCGGCCAGCAGACGCCGCCGGTCGCCTCCGTGCTGATCACGGCCTGCTCGATCGCCAAGGCGAACATCTGGGAGGTGACGAAGTGGAACCTGCCGCTGATCGGCGTGCTCCTGTTTGTCCTGATCATCAGCACTTACGTGCCAGCCATCCCGATGTTCCTCGTCGAATACTTCTACAGGTGATCTCATGTCCGATAACGAACTGCTCTACGAAGTCCGCGGAACCACCGGCTGGATCACGCTGAACCGCCCACAGTCCCGCAACGCGCTGACCTTCGGCATGTATGACGGCCTTGCCGAGATCTGCCGGACGGTCCCCACCGACGGCTCGGTCAAATGCCTCGTCGTCACCGGTGCCGGTGAGAAGGCGTTTGCCGCCGGCACCGACATGACGCAGTTCCGCGGCTTTAACACCGATCAGGACGCGCTTGACTACGAACACCGGATGGACGTCGTCCTCGGCGCGGTCGAGGCCTGCCCGGTGCCGACCATCGCGGCGATCTCGGGCGCCTGCACCGGCGGCGGCGCGGGCATCGCGGCCGCCTGCGACATCCGCATCACCACGGCGGATCTCCGCTTCGGCTTTCCGATCGCCCGCACGCTCGGCAATTGCCTGTCGATCGCCAATCTGTCTCGACTGTCGGCACTAATGGGCGCCGGCCGAACCAAGGAGGTCATCTTTACCGCGCGGCTCGGCGGCGCCGCCGAGGCGCTGGCGATCGGCCTCGTCTCGGAGATCGTGCCCGATCACCCCGCGCTAATCACCCGTATCGAGGCGCTGGCCGAGCAGCTGGCCGGCCACGCGCCGATCACCCTCGCCACCACCAAGGAGGCGCTGCGCCGGCTGCGCATCGAGGGCGCCGGCGCCGATGACCGCGACCTGGTCGTCAAGGCCTATATGAGCGAGGACTTCAAGGAAGGCATGGAAGCCTTTCTCGGCAAGCGCAAACCCGAGTGGAAAGGCCGGTAATGACCGCTGCGAAAGGCCCGTTGGAGGGCATGAAGGTCATCGAGCTCGCCCATATCATGGCGGGTCCGGTCTGCGGCATGATGCTCGCCGACATGGGGGCTGACGTGATCAAGGTCGAAAAGCCCGAAGGCGACGACAGCCGGCGCTTCCTGCCGCCAGACATCGGCGGCGAATCCGCCGCCTACATGATGATGAACCGCAACAAGCGCGGCGTCGTCCTCGACCTCAAGAGCGACGACGGCAAGGCGGTGTTGCGGCGGATGCTGGAGACCGCCGACGTCGTCATCGAGAATTACCGCATGGGGACGATGGAAAAGCTCGGCCTCGGCTACGAGGACCTGCGCAAGGCCAATCCGGGTCTGATCTATTGCGAGATCTCCGGCTTCGGCCGCAGCGGCCCCTACGCATCGCGCGGCGGCTTCGACCTGATCGCGCAAGGCATGAGCGGACTGATGTCGATCACCGGCGAGGGGCCGGGCCGGCCGCCAGTGAAATCCGGCGCGCCGGTCACCGACATCACCGCCGGCATCCTCGCGGCGCTCGGCTGCTCTAGCGCCTATGCGCGCAAACTTCAGACCGGCGAAGGCCAGAAGGTCGACACCTCGCTGTTCGAGGCCGGCATTACCCACACCTACTGGCAGTCGGCGATCGCGTTCGCCACCGGCGTTTCGCCCGGCCCGCTCGGCTCGGCGCATCCGCTCAACGCGCCCTATCAGGCATTCCAAACCGCCGACGGCTGGATCACGGTCGGGGCGGCCAACCAGAAGAACTGGGAGCGGATGCTGGCCGTCGTCGGCGCACAGGAACTGGCGAACGACCAACGCTTCTCGAACAACAGCGGGCGGATGCAGAACCTCGCCGCGCTCGAGGACATCTTGAACGGCTACTTCTCGCGGCAATCCTCGGCGGAGTGGCTGGAGCGGCTGGAGACGGCGGGCGTTCCCGCCGGCCCCGTGCTCGACGTCGGCGAGATGCACAGCGATCCGCAAACGCTCGCCCGCGAGATGGTGGTCGAAACCGAGCATCCGAAGGCCGGCCCGGTGAAGGCGATCGGCCTGCCGATCAAGTTCTCCGAAACGCCCGGCGGCGTCACGCGCCCCGCGCCGCTGCTCGGCGAGCATACGCGCGAAGTGCTTTCGCAGGCCGGCTACGACGACAGGGCCATCGACGCCATGTTCGATTGCGGTGCCGTCCGCGGTCCCGCGGCGTAGCGGGAATGGCGCATCTCGGCCTCGCCGACCGGCTGATCCTGGCCAGGAACGGCGGGCCGCGCGTGCCTCCGGCTGACGTAGCGGGCAGTGTTGCCAGCGCATTTGACGCCTATGCGATCCAGCGCCGCGTGGCGGATGCCGTCGGCGCGATCGGCGGCTTCAAGATCGGCCGCCGCCCCGGCCAGGACCAGATCATGGCGCCGATCTTTCAAAAAGACGTGCGGACGAGCCCCGCCATCTTCACCCGCGCGGACATCGACCGCATCGGCATCGAACTCGAAGTCGGCTTCATCGTGGACAGGCCCCTGCCCGATCCCGAGAGCGCGGATTTCGAGAGTCAAGCACGCGCCTGCGTGTCCGCCGTCGCTGCGTTGGAGATCGTCGACACGCGGCTGACCGACATCGAGGCGGCGCCGACGCTGCTCAGGCTGGCCGACAATCAGCTGAACGGCGCCGTCGTCGTAGGGGCTCCACGCCCGGACTGGCAGGGGATGGACCTTACGACGGTCAGCGCCAGGCTGGACCTCGATTCGCAAACCGTCCTCGATGGTCGTGCGGATGTGCCGGGCGGCGACGCCTTCGCGACCTTCTGCGCCCTCGCCCGGATGATCGGGTCGCATTGCGGCGGCTTGAGTCCCGGTCAGGTGGTCATCACCGGCTCGTTGAACGGCATGCCTTTCATCGAACGCGGCACGCCGGTGCGCGGCTGGATCGACGGGCTCGGCGACGTCGCGGCGGATTTTCCGACGTAACCGAATGAGCGCGGCCGGGCCTGACAGCCGCGTTACAGATGCTTCATGTCATAGCGCCGCAGGAGGTCCACGATCATATCCCGCGCACGGATCTTGTGCTCCTGGGCCATCTGACGCGCCTCGCCCGGCTCGCCGGCGCGGATCGCGTCGATGATACGCTGGTGCTCCGCGATGGAGCCCGTCGGCTTCGACCGCAGATGCAAGGTCAGCCGGCGCGCCCGAAACGACTGATCGATATTGACCGTCGCGATCCGCTCCAACCGGCCGTTGCCGGCGGCGCGGACAAGGCGGGCATGGAACCGCGCATCCAGATCGGCCCAGCCGGCAAGATCGTCTCTGGCGAGGGCCTCGGAAAGCTCAGCGTTCAGCCGCTCCATGTCGCGGCAAACAGGTTCACGCACCGGGTGTGGCTGTTCGGCCAGGAGCAGCGCCGCCATGCCCTCGACGGCGATGATGACGTCGTAGACCTCCTTCATGTCGTCAGGCGACAGCGCGCTGATGACGACGCCGCGTTTGGACCGCAGCTCGACCATGCCCTCGCTCTGCAGACGGATGATCGCTTGGTGAACCGGCGTCCGGCTCATCCCCAGTCGTTGCGCCATCTCCTGTTCGGAGCCCTGAAAGCCCGGAGGAAAGACGCCATCGCGAATCGCCTGTTTGACGGCGTCATAGGCCGCTTCGACCAGCGACGGCTTGCGCTCCGGTTTTTCAATGCCGAGGAGTGTCGGGACGTTCGACATCGTGATTTTCCCCTCTTGCCGCGAGAGCCTTTCCGGCACCCTACACGGCTCGACGGTTAAATCGAACGCTTTCTTGCATGCATCTTCGGACGCATGATTGACATTGCCGGTGGCGTGGTCACAGATTGGAAAAGATCGGTCGCCGCCGTTTCGCGCCTGGAGGTGCGCGCGACGCAAGTGGGCCGGTCGGGAGACATTCACTGGGAGGAATACTATGAAACTCACGTCACTGATGGCAGGCGTCGTCCTGGCGGTCGGACTAACGGCCGGTTCCGCGAGCGCGCAGGACTATCCGACGAAGCCCGTCAACTACATCATTCCGTTCAATGCCGGCGGCGAATCCGACATCGCCGCCCGGCTGCAGCAGCCGGTCTTCGAGCGCCTCACCGGGCAGAGCATGGTGGTCCAGTACATGGCCGGGGCCGGGGGCGCGCAGGCCTGGTCGCAGCTCAACGGCATGGACGGCGACGGCTACACGCTGATGGGCACCAACCTGCCCCATATCATCCTGCAGCCGATGGCGCAGGAAGTCGGCTACAAGACCGACGACATCGCCAATGTCTACTTCTTCCAGTACACGCCGGACGCCATCGTCGTGCCGGCCGACAGCCAGTTCAAGACGCTGGAGGATCTGGTCAACTACGCCAAGGAAAATCCGGGGCTGGTGACTTTCTCTGGCTCGGGGACCAATTCGGCCAATCACGTCGCGAAGACGAAATTGGACGGTCTTGCCGGCATCACCACGACCTATGTGCCGTTTTCCGGCACGAGCCCGTCCATCGCGGCCGTACTCGGCAACCAGGTTCTGGCGAGCTTCGGCTATACGACCTCCGCCATCAATCAGGGCGACGCGCTGCGAGTCCTCGCCGTCGCATCGGAAGAGCGGGTGCCGAGCTTCCCGGACGTTCCGACCTTCAAGGAACTCGGCTACGACATGGTCGGGGGCGCCTATCGCGGCGTGGCCGTGCCGAACTCTACTCCCGAAGACGTCCGCAAGCAGGTCTCCGACGCCCTCGACAAGGTCAATCAGGACCCGGACTTCATCAAGAAGATGGAAGACGGCGGCTTCGTCGTCATCAATGTTCCCTACGACGAAGTCGAGGCATTCATGAACGAGCGCCGCGAGCAGTATCAGGCGGTCGCCGAGCAGATGGGCATCGCCCAGAAATAGGCGCCAGCCCAGCCCAGGCGGGAGTGGTCGACGCTTCCGCCTGCCATTTTCCATTCCATTGAAGCGATCGCCATGGACAAGCTCGTCTATCTTGCCGAGGCCTTGACGCCGTTCAACCTCGTTCTGGCGCTCGGCGGCGTGCTGGCCGGCATCGTCATCGGCGCGCTGCCCGGCCTGTCGGCGACGATGGCCGTGGCCGTCCTCGTGCCGTTCACCTTCACGATGGACCCGGCCTCCGGCCTCATCGTGCTCGGCGCCATCTATACCGGGGCGATCTACGGCGGCTCCTATTCCGCCATCCTGGTCAACACGCCGGGCACGCCCTCGGCCATCGCCACCACTTTCGACGGCTTTCCGATGGCCAAGCGCGGCGACGGCGCGTTGGCCATCTCCATCGCCACCCTGGCCTCGGTGTCGGGTGGCATCGTCGGGGCGCTGATGCTGATGTTCCTGGCGCCGCCGCTGGCGCGGGTCGCGCTCGCCTTCGGCCCGCCCGAATATTTCTGGCTCGCCGTCTTCGGCCTGACGCTGATCTCGGCGCTGTCGGTCGGCAATCTCATGAAGGGCATGATCGGCGCCTGCCTCGGCCTGCTCATGTCGATGATCGGGGTCGCGGTCATCGGCGCCGACGTGCGCTTCACCATGGGCAGTCATGCGCTGCTCGGCGGCATCAACATCGTCTCCGGCCTGATCGGGCTCTATTGCATCCCGGTCCTGATCGACCTCGTCGCAACCAAGGACCCGCACCTCAAGGTCGAGAGCGACACCAGCGGCTATCGGCTGAAGGAAGCCTTCGCCATCGTCATGCGGGAGAAATTCAACCTGATCCGCAGCTCGGTGATCGGCACGCTCGTCGGCATCCTGCCCGGCGCCGGCGGCTCGGTCGCCAGCCTCGTCTCCTATTCCGAGGCCCGCCGGTCGGCCAAGCATCCCGAACGCTACGGTACGGGCGAGCCGGGCGGCATCATCGCCACCGAGGCGGCCAACAACGGCACCGTCGGCGGCGGCTTCATCCCGACGCTGGTGCTGGGAATTCCCGGCACGCCGCCGGACGCCGTCATCCTCGGTGCGCTGCTCGTCCAGGGCATCCGCATCGGCCCGACGCTCTTCACCACGCAAGGGTCGATCGTCTACACCTTCATCTTCGGTCTGCTCATCGGAACGATCCTGATGCTGCCGGTCGGCCTGCTGGTCGGGCGGTACGCCTACAAGGGCATCATCGCGATCCCGAAGGCGGCGCTGGTGCCGACCATCGCCTTCATGACGGTCATCGGCAGCTTCGCGATCCACAACAATCTCAACGACGTCGCCGTGATGCTCGGGCTGGGCGTCATCGGCTGGATCCTCAACCGGGTCGGCTTCGCCCCCTCCCCGATCGTGCTCGGGCTGGTTCTGGGGCAGATCGCCGAGCAGGGATTCGTGCAAAGCTATCTGATCGGCAACGCGCAGGGGAACGTTCCGGGCATGTTCTTCGCCCGGCCGATTTCACTGGCCATCGTCGCCTTCTCGGCGCTGACGCTGTTCTATCCTCTGATCGTCGGAGCGATCGGGGCGCGGCGGGCCCGCAAGTCAAAGACCGACATCATCGTGGAGAGTCGAGATGGCCGTCCTTAAGAAGCCGCACGACCTACCGGGAACCATCGCCGCCGCCCTGTTCGTCGGTCTCGGCGTGGTGCTCATCCTGCAGACCGGCAGCATGACGCCGATGGGTTCGGTGTTTCCGATCACCATCTCCGCCGCGATGATCGTGTTCTCGGCGATCCTGATCCTTCGCAATTTCGTCATCGCGGCGCGGCGCCCCTCCGTCGAGGCGGCCGACGAAACGGCAAGCGAGACGGAGCAGACGCAAGGGTCGATGCCGCGCCGCATCGGCTTTCTGGTCGCCATGGCCGCGTGGGTCGCGCTGATTCCGATCCTCGGATTCTTCGTCGCCAGCCTCATCGCCTTCTTCGCCATCATGGCCGTCGCCAGCCATGAGCGCGTCACGCTGCGCGAAGGCGCCGTCCTCGGCGTGATCGGTGTCGCCATCTTGACCGCTTTCTACCTGATCATGGCCAATGTCCTGCTGATTCCGATGCCGCGCGGCCTGTTCTTCTAGGGTCGGGTCGGCCTTGATCGCGGCCGTCCCCGCCACGTCTCCCGCCGTCATTCCATTCTGAAAGCATCGTCATGCGCATCACCGAGATCCGGGAAAAGACCGTCTCGATCGCCAGCCCGATCGCCAACGCCTTCATCGACTTTTCCAAGATGACCTGCTCCGTCGTCGCGGTGGTCACCGACCAGATGCGCGACGGCAAGCCGGTCGTCGGCTTCGGCTTCAATTCGAACGGGCGTTACGGCCAGGGCGCGCTGATGCGCGAGCGCTTCATCCCGCGGCTGATGGAAGCCGACCCGGAGACGCTGATCGACCGCGAGCACGACAATCTCGATCCCTTCGCCATCTGGACGGCGATGATGACCAACGAGAAGCCGGGTGGTCACGGCGAGCGCTCGGTGGCGGTCGGGACGATCGACATGGCGGTCTGGGACGCGGTCGCCAAGATCGCGGACAAGCCGCTCTACCGGCTTCTGGCGGATCGCTACCGGGGCGGCGAAGCCGACGACAGCGTCTGGGTCTATGCGGCCGGCGGCTATTACCATCCCGGCAAGGAAATCGAGGGTCTCAAGGACGAGATGCGGTCCTATCGCGACCGCGGCTACACGGTCTGCAAGATGAAGATCGGCCTCGCGCCGCTGAACGATGATCTGAAGCGCGTCGAGGCCGCGCTCGCCGTCGTCGGCGAGGGACAAAATCTCTGCGTCGACGCCAATGGCCGGTTCGACCTTCCAACGGCCATCGCCTACGCCAAGGCGCTCGAGCCTTACGATCTCTACTGGTACGAGGAAGCCGGCGACCCGCTCGATTATGCCCTACAGGCGGAGCTGGCCAATCATTACTCGGGCCGGATGGCCACCGGCGAAAACCTCTTCTCCATGCAGGACGCGCGCAATCTGATCCGCCATGGCGGCATGCGGCCCGACCGCGACGTCCTGCAGTTCGACTGCGCCCTCTCCTATGGGCTGGTGGAATATATGCGCACCCTCGACATGCTGAAGGAGAACGGCTGGTCGAGCCGCCGGGTGGTGCCGCATGGCGGCCATCAGATGTCGCTCAACATCGCCGCCGGCCTGCATCTCGGCGGCAATGAATCCTATCCGGACGTGTTCCAGCCCTTCGGCGGCTTCGCCGACGCGACCGAGGTGAGAGACAGCCGCGTCGGCCTGCCAAACGTTCCGGGCGTCGGCTTCGAGGCGAAAGCGGCGCTCTATGAATTGTTCAAGCGCGAGCTTCTTGATTAGGACAGGATCGTACGAGGTCTCCGAGACCGGTCTGAAACAGAATTGTTGATTCTGTTTCAGATTTATGACGAAGCACATGTTCCAGCCAAGCAATGGCTGCCGGCAGACCCTGCCTTGCCAGAGGCAATAAAAACTGGGACATTCGCGCCGATCAAAGCCGCTACAAGGTCATGCTTGGCTTCAAGATGCAGACGTCTGAAGAAACAAAAAACGCTCTTCGAAAGTCATGGAGATATCATCGGGAGGAATTTGCGCTTCCACCTATCGCCTATCTGATTATCTTGATTTTTGATGGGAATTTTAAGTCTCCCATTTATCTACCATTCTTGAATTTTGTGGTATTTGTATTTCCAATTATTACTATTATTCGTATTTATATCACGTTCCGAAAATTCCCTTACGATTCCTTGAGTTGATAAAGCACGGAAAGTTGGCCGACATCGAGGCATTTGAACCGTCCGTCGAGCGTGTTGCGTGAGATCACCGGACGCCTGAGAATGCTCAATTTGAAACAGAATCAATGTATTCTGTGTCAAAGCGTGCTTCTCACTCTGGCGCAAATCGGCTCCGGAAGCGCGGGCTAGGCCTGCATGAGTCTGGTCGTTCAGCACGCATTACAGAACCTCACGGCCGGGCTGTCGACGACCGAGCGAGGAAACGGGCGTATCCCGACCCACGACGAAGGGGTGATCGCGACCGAGATGGGTCCGATCACACCGCCTCGATCGTTGCCCTCACATCGCACGGATCGCGGCCAGCAGATCATCGTCCACCGCGATGCCGGTTTCGAGCGCTTCGCGCCGTGCCGCGCGGCCCTTGCGGCCCGGAATCCGGGTTCCCGACTCGGCGCTGATTTCCCCCACCAGCGTCGCCAGACGCTCAACGGCATGATCGCCGCCCATCGCCACCGGATCGATGACGAGGATCCACTGGCCCAGTCCCGGCGGCGGCCCCTTGTCGTCGAACAGGGAACTTGCCTCATAGGCGTAGTTCGCGCCGGTCAGTCCGGCCGACAGCATTTCCACGACCAGGGCGAGCGCGGCACCTTTGGCATCGCCCATCGGCAGCATGGTCCCTGCGAGCGCCGCGTCGGGATCGGTCGTCGGCTGTCCGGCACTGTCCAGCGCCCAGCCTTCGGGAATGGACACGCCCTTCTGCTTGGCGGCCATGACCTTGCCGCGCGCGATCTTCGACAGAGACAGATCGATGACGATCGGCTCTTGATCGCCCAAGGGCGCGGCGAAGGCGATCGGATTGGTGCCGAACAGGGCGCGGGTGCCGCCCCAGGGCGCCATCGCGCCGGGCGAATTCGCCATCATCAGGGCGACGAGGCCGGCTTCGGCGAAGCGCTCCACCGTCAGACCGAGCACACCGGCATGATGCGAGCGATAAACGGCGGCGCTCGCCACCCCGGTCTCCCTGACAATGGCCGGCAGTTGTTCCACGGCGAGATCGAGCGCCGGGAAAGCGAAGCCGTTGCCCGCGTCGATGCGCAGCAGCGCCGACCGGGTCCGCTCGGCTTGCGGAACCGCCGCGCCGGCGACCTTTCCGGCCCTGGCTTGCGCGCAATAGGCGACGAGGCGCCGCAGCCCGTGCCCGCTCTGGCCGGCGGCTTCCGCGGCGACGAGCCCGCGCGCAACCGAGGCGGCTTGCGACGGGCCGGTCGAGGCGCGTTGCAGCGCGTCGGACGCGAGCGTTTCAGCCTCGGCGATCGACAGTCTTTCGGTCACGAACGCGTCTCCAGATGGCGCAGGATATTGTCGGCCGTCACCCGGCTGACCCTGACATTCGATTCGTCGGTGACGCCGGCGATATGCGGCGTCAGGATGAGGTTGGCGATGCCGGCGAAAACGCGACCGGCTTCGGCGGTCAGGGGCTCGGTCTCGAATACGTCGAGCGCCGCGCCGGCGATCTTGCCCTGACGCAGCGCGTCGGCCAACGCCGCCTCGTCGACCACGCCGCCGCGCGCCGAATTGATCAAGACGGCGCCGGACCGCATCGCCGACAGGGCATCCGCGCCGATCATGTGGCGGGTCGTGTCCGTCAGCGGCACATGCAGGCTGACGACATCCGAGAGGCGAAGCAGATCGTCGAGGTCGAGCCGTTGGGCATCGGCCCAGGCGGCGTCGCTCTCCGGCAGGAACGGATCGAAGGCGGCGATCGAGAAGCCGAAGGCTCGCGCCCGCGCGGCCGTCTGGCGAGCGATCGAGCCGTAACCGACGAGCCCCAGACGCTTGCCCTGCCCTTCCCGGCCGATCAATTGCTGGCGCGGCCAGCGACCGGCGATCACGTCTTCGGTCGCGGTATAGGCGCGCCGTAGCAGCGCGAGCGCCGTGGTGACGACATACTCGGCGACGGCGACGTCGTTCGCGCCCGATGCCGGATAGACCGTCACGTCGCGCGCCTTGCAGGCATCGAGATCGATATTGTCGAGACCGACGCCGAGGCGCCCGACACAGCGAAGGCCGGGCGCGGCGGCAAGCAGCGCGGCGGTGACCCTGGTCCGGTTGCGCACGACGATGGCGCTGGCGCCGGCGACCGCGGCGATCAGGTCGTCCGGACGATCGACGAGTTGCGGGTCGTAGAGGGTCTCATGCCGGGCCCGGATCCGATCGACGGCGGCCTCGTCCATGAACTCGGTAATGACAATTTCGGGCAATGGGCTCCCCTCCACAAAAGCCGTGGCGGCCGTCTCTGACAAGACGGCCGCCGATCAGGTATCACGCCGGGCGCTTCGTGGAGGCGTCCGGCGACGATGGCTCAGGCGCTGCGATAGAGCTTGGTCATGACGAATTCGCGATGTCCCAGCGCTTCGGCCGCCGTGACCCGGCCGTTCGCCGTGCGCATGATCGATTCGATCAGATCATCACCGGCCTGATCGATGGTCTTGTCGCGGCGCAGGATTCCGGTCACGTCGACGTCGACATGCTCGGACATCGTGCGCACGGTGCGCGGATTGGCGGTGATCTTGATCACCGGGACGATCGGATTGCCGACGACGTTGCCCTGGCCGGTCGGGAAGGTGTGGATGACATATCCGGCCGCTCCCATCAGCGTCACGCATTCGGCCGCCGCCGACGAGGTATCCATGAAATAGAGGCCGTTGCCCTTTTGCGGCGCCTCGGCCGGTTCGAGAATGTCGATGAATTTACACTCGCGCCCGATCTTCTCCAGATTGCCGAGCGCCTTTTCCTCGATCGTCGAGAGGCCGCCCTCGATATTGCCCTTGGTCGGCTGGCTGTCCGACAGATCGTCCGTGGCGTGGGCGAAGATGACGTCGTCCTGATAGGCCTTCCACATCTTGTACCAGCGCTCGCCGGTCTCGGCGTCGATCGCACGCTCCTTGCAGATGTGCTCGGCTCCGGTGATTTCCGAGGTTTCGCCGAAGACGCCGTAGATGCCCTCGGGGATCAGCTTGTCGTACATGTTGCCGACCGTCGGGCAGGAGCCGAGACCCGTCGTGGTGTCGCTCTCGCCGCATTTGGTCGAGACCCAGAGCTCGGACACGTCGCATTCGACGCGCTGCTGCTCGGTCGCCCACTGGACGAATTCCTTGGCCTTGCGGGAGACGTCCATGATCGTCTTCAGGTCGCCGTTCTGCTCGATCGAGAAGGCGGCCACGGGCTTGCCGGTCGCGGCGATGCCGTCGGCGATCTTCTGGGTCCAGCCCGGCTCGATGCCGACCACGATGCAGGCGGCGACGTTCGGGTTCGCGCCGGTGCCGATCATGGTGCGGAAATGCAGGTCGAGATCTTCGCCGAACTGCAGCCGTCCATAGGCGTGCGGCAGGGCGAGCGTACCCTTGATGTTGTTGGCGACGGCCTCGCAGCAGGCGTTGGAGATGTCGTCGACGGGCAGGATCACGATGTGATTGCGGACGCCCACGCGGCCGTTCTCACGGCGGTAGCCCATGAATTTGCGATTGGTGTTGATCGGCATGGATCGGGTCTCTTTCCTGAACTGACGGATAAACGAAGGGATCGAAGGCGGGACGGCGTCACCGCCCCAGCGCGATCACCAGCGGTTGGTCTTCAGATTGTGGACATGGACGTGTCCGCCCTTCTTCGCGTCCCCCTTCATGCGGCCGATATCCTCGCCGTATTTGATCGCCGTATCGCCCGTCGAAAGATCCTTCAGCGCGACCTTGTGGCCGATCGGCACATTGTCGTTGCAGATCAGCTTGAAGGACGAGTTGTCCGCTGTGACGACACACAGCATCTCGGTGCCGGCCTTGAGGTCCTCCACGACGACAACGCCGACGTTGTCCTTGTGATCGTGGACGAGCAGTTGCGGGATGCTCATGATTGATTCCTCCGAGGGTTACGGTTGATACAGACGTGAAAAGCAGCTGATCGAGCCGACTCCAAGCGGATCGGCCAATGTGCGATCATCTCGAGTCTTGTATAAGACATAAATTACCTTTACCCAGTTATGTCAAGCGGTTTAGGGTCTTTGGAAACGGGACGGTGACGCATGTCGGACGGAGAGAATGCCCCAGCGTTCAGACCGCTCTATCAGCAGGTGCGCGAGACCCTGGTCCGCCGACTGATCGACGGCGTGTGGACGCCGGGGCTGATGCTGCCGAGCGAATTCCAGATCGCGGCCGATCTCGGCGTCAGTCAGGGAACGGTGCGCAAGGCCCTCGACGCGATGACGGCCGAACATCTCCTGGTCCGGCGGCAGGGACGCGGCACCTTCGTGGCGCTGCCCGAGGAAGGCCGCATCCTGTTCCAGTTCTTCCGGCTCGCGGCCGACGACGGCACCCGCCTGTTCCCCGACAGTCAGGTGCTGGCACGGGTGCGTGGGCGCGCCGATGCCGCCGCCGCAAAGGCCCTGCAGATCGCGCGGAACGACGCCGTCTGGCGCATCGACCGCGTCCGGCATCTGGGCGGCCGGGCGGTCATCGCCGAGCAGATCACCCTCCCCGTCGCAAAATTCCCTTCGCTGGCGGAAATCCGCGACCTACCGAACAACGTCTACGCGCTCTATTCGGAGGTTTTCTCGATCACGATCGGGCGGGCTCTGGAACAACTCAAGGCGACCGGCGCCGACGCGACCACCGCCACGCGGCTGAACTGCCAGCCTGGCCATCCGGTACTGTCCATCGAGCGGGTCGCCTTCGCGCTCGACGGTTCGCCGGTCGAATGGCGCCTGTCCCGATGCGTGACCGACGGTTTCCATTACCAGTCCGATCTTCGTTGACCAGTCAAGATCGCTCGCGAGGGTTCACCGACGCGGCGCGAATTCCATCCATCGAACCAGCAGCTTGACGCTCAGGGTTTGAGGATGATCTTGGGTGCAGCCGCCGCGCCGTTGCGGATGTCGCGGAACGCGCCGAGGCCATCAGAGAGCGAGCGGGTCTCGGTCCAGTTGAGCGCGCCCAGACGTCCGTCGAAGATTGCTGCGGCGGTCTCCCGGAAATCCGCCGGCGTATAGGTGTAGGTGCCGATGAAGGCGATTTCCTGCAAGGTCATCTTCCGGATATCGAGGCCGCCATTGGCATCGCCGAGACCGATATGGACGATGGCACCGCCCGGACGCACCGCGCGGCAGGCTGCTTCCCGGGTCGCCGCAAAGCCGACGGCGTCGATAACCAGATCGACAGCCCCGTCGACGGCGCAGCCGGGCTGAGACGGATCGAATACATGAAAGTCGCCGGAACGCGTCAGCGTCGGGTGACGGGCCTTGTTGGTTTCGGAGATCGCGATGCCGGACGCGCCCGCGGTGGCAAGTACGAGCGCCGCGCCGAGGCCGATCGCGCCGCCGCCGATGACGAGGCATGTCGCCTCCTCCAGCGGTTTGGCGAGAGCGTTCCTTGCCAGTCTCACAGCATGCCAGCCGCAGGCGATCGGCTCGGCGAGCGCGGCCTTTTCGAAGCTGACGCCGGCGGGAATGGTAACGAGGTTTTCCAGTGGCATCGACAGGCGCTCGGCGAACGCGCCCTCGCGTGGCGGCATGGAGATGATCTGCCGCTGGGGGCACAAATTGTTGCGGCCCGCCTTGCAGGCCTCGCACTGGCCGCAGGTCACCAGCGGATTGACGGTCACGCGCCGGCCGGCCTCGGGGCCATTGACGATCGTGCCGGCCGCTTCGTGGCCGAGGATCAGCGGCGCCGGACGCCGCTCGTCATGGCCGAGAAAGGCGTGCATGTCGGACCCGCAGATGCCAACCGAATCCACCCGCAGCAGCGCCTCGCCGTCTCGCGCGACGGCGTCCGGCACGGTGTCGTATCGCAGCTGCTCGGGACCGGTATAGACAAGCGCCTTCATTTGGCGGTGAACCCCCCATCGACGAACAGGATCTGGCCGGTGACATAGGCTGACGCATCCGAACACAGGAACAGCAGCGGCCCCGCGAGATCGGCGAGTTCACCGTTGCGGCCGATGCAGGTCTGGCCCGCATGGCGCTCCGCGAGGGCCTGATCGGCGAAGACCGGGCCGGTCAGCTCAGTCGGGAAAAAGCCCGGCGCGAGCGCGTTGGCCAGAACGCCAGCGCCGGACCAGGCTTCCGCCATCGCCCGCGTCAGCTGCTCCACGCCGCCCTTCGAGGCGCCATAGGCGATGCCGCCCGGAAAGGCGCGGCGCGATTGCAGCGAAGCGAAATTGACGATGCGACCCCAGCCCTTCGCCTTCATAGCCGGCACCAGCGCCTGCGCCAGAAAGAACGGAGCCGTCAGATTGAGCGCGAGCGTTGCGTCCCACCCCTCGGGAGTGACATCGTCCGCCGGCTGGCGGGTGTTGAGGCCGGCGGCGTTGATCAAGATGTCGGGCGGACCGAACGGCCGCGATACGGCGTCGGCGACATCGCTCACCGCGCTTCGATCCGAGAGATCGGCGACGACCGTAGCGACCTTGCCGCCCGTCTCCGATTTCCATTGGTCGAGAACGTCGCCGCGCCGCGCCACCCCGACGACCGACGCGCCGGCTTCGGCGAGCATGGTGGCCGCGGCCCGGCCGAGCCCGCTGCTTGCGCCGGTCACGCAGGCGACCCGCCCGCTCACATCGAAAAGCGCCTGGCTTGCCACGGTCACGTGTTCTCCTTGCCTCACTCCGCCGCGCTCAGATCGAAATTCTCGCCGGGAAAATATTTGGCCAGGCGAATGTCGGCGGTGCGGGCATGGCCCTCCATGCCTTCCAGCCGCGATATGCGTGCGGTGGCCTCTGCAACCGGCCGCGCGCCGTCGCGCGTAGCCCGCTGCCAAGTGACCATTTTCATGAATTTGTGGACCGACAGGCCGCCCGTATACCGCGCGGCGCCGGAGGTCGGCAGCACATGGTTGGTGCCGGACGCCTTGTCGCCAAAGGCAACCGTCGTCTCCTCGCCGAGGAAGAGCGAGCCATAGCATTGCAGGCGATCGAGCCACCAATCCGGATCGGCGGCCTGCACCGACAGATGCTCGGGCGCGTATTCGTCGGCGACCTTGGCCATTTCCTCGCGGTCCTTGCAGACGATCACCTCGGCATAGTCGCGCCACGCCGCAGCTGCGTTCTGGCCGTTCAGTTCGGGCAGCGCCGCGATCAAGGCAGGCACTCTCTCAAGCACGGCCTCGGCCAAGGGCCGGTGCGAGGTGACGAGCCAGACCGGCGAGTTGTAACCATGCTCGGCCTGCCCGACGAGGTCGACGGCGGCGATCTCCGGATCGGCGGTTTCGTCGGCGAGGATCAGGCTGTCGGTTGGCCCCGCGAACATGTCGATGCCGACGCGGCCGAACAGGATCCGCTTGGCTTCGGCGACGAACTGGTTGCCGGGTCCGACGAGAATATCGGCCTTCGGCAGACCGAACAGGCCGAACGCCATGGCCGCGATGCCCTGGACGCCGCCCATCGCCAGGATCGAGTCGGCGCCGCACAAATCGGCGGTGTAGATGATCGCCGGATTGACGCCGACACCCGGCCTGGGCGGCGAGCACGCCGTGATGTGGCTGCAGCCGGCGACCTTCGCGGTGGTCACGGTCATCATTGCCGAGGCGATATGGCTGTAGCGACCGCCGGGCGCATAGCATCCCGCCGCTTGGCAGGGGATGGATTTCTGGCCGGCGATCAGTCCGGGAACGACCTCGATCTGGATATCGCGGATCGTCTCCCTCTGTGCCTCGGCGAAGCGACGCACATTGTCATACGCGAAGCGGATGTCGTCCTTCAGCTTCTGCGAGACCTTTGAGCTGGCTTCCGCGATCTCATCCTTGGTCAGCACGACATTGCCCTCATAGCGATCGAACTTCTCGGCATAGGCGCGCGCCGCAGCCTCGCCGCCCGCTTCGATCTCGGTGAGAATGGCCTGCACCGTTTCGCGCACATCCCCGGCGTCCGATGTCGACGTCTTGCTGGCTTTCTTGAGATATTCGGCCATGGAAGTTTCCTAACGATAGATCTCGGGGAGCATCGCCGTGGAAATCGCCGGCACGTAGGCGATCAAGAGAACGACGGCGAGCATGAAGATGACGAAGGGCACCGCCCGCCAGGCAATCGGCAGGATGGATTCGCCTGTCAGCCCCGAGACGACGAAGAGGTTCAATCCCAGCGGCGGGGTGATGAATCCGACCCCGAGCGAGGTGACCATCATGATGCAGAACTGGATTTCGTTCATGCCGATTTCGTCGGCGAGCGGTTTCAGGATCGGCGCCAGGATGACGATGTTGGGCGTCGTCTCCATCACGCATCCGGCAGCGATCAAAATACCGATCATCAACAGGATGAGCATGTTGGGATCGTCGGTCAGCGAGGTCACCGCGAAGACGAAGCCTTGCGGCACGCCGAGCGCGGCCAGTGTCTGCGCCAGCGGCAACGACATCGCGATGATCGGCACGATGACACCGTTCACCTTGGCGGACGAAACCAGCATGGAGGGGAAGTCGGAGAGCTTCAGCGTCCCCAGGACGAACCCCAAGATGATCGTCACGACGACTGCCGTCGCGCCGGCCTCGGTCGGCGTCAGGCGGCCCGAGAAAATGCCATAGAAGATGATTCCGGGAACGAGAAATGCATACCAGCCGCTCTTCAGCGCCCGGCCGACATTGCCCAGCCATTCGCGTCCGGAGATCGCGCCGCCGCCCTCGTAGGCGTAAATCCGGTTGACGACGATATTGGTCAACAGGATCGAGAGCAGGATGGCGATGCCCGGAATGATGGCTGCCTGAAACAGCGTCGAGGCGGAGATGCCGAGCACCAGACCGACGATGATGTAGGCGATGGACGGGGGGATCAAAATGCCGGTGCAGGCGCCGGCGGCCACCAGGGCGCAGGCGTAAGGGCGCGGATAGCCGGATTCCACCAGACGGTCGATGGTCATGCGCCCGACCGCCGCTGCGCCAGCGGCGTCGGAGCCCGAGATCGCCGAGAACATGCCGCAGACCAGCACCGTGGCCGAGCCGAAGCCGCCCTTGGCCCAACAGGTCAGCGCTTCGGCGATGTCGAGGAATTTTCGACTGAGACCGGTGCGGACCAGCACATCCCCCGTCAGGATGAACAGCGGCACCGCCGTTAGCGCGAAGGCGTCGATCCCATCGAACAGGGATTCTCCGAACAGCGACAGCGGAAGCACCTGCGACCAGGCCAGCATCGCGACAGCCGAGGCGCCGATCGCGGCCCAGACCGGAATGCCCAGGATGATGAGCGCGACGAAAAGCAGAACCGGGCCGTAAAAATCCCATCCCAGTTCCACCGCCTGCTGTTGGAGTTGTTGCCAAAGCATCTGGGCCTCAATCGAACAGGCGCTCGCCCTCGTAGGGCGGGCGGCCGCTCACGAGGGCGGCGGTGTCCCGCACAAGGGACTGGGTGAGGCGAAAGATCATCAGGGCAAAGCCGACCGGCACGGCCATCAGGAACCAGACCATGGAAACCCGCAGACCGTGGCTGACCGAGCCGAATCTCCAGGAGACCTCGACGGTCTCGAACGACCAGTAGACGGCAAAACCAGCAACGACGAACATGACCAGGTCGCCGAGGATGTAGAGCAGCGCCTTGGCGCGAACGGACACATAATGGAACAGAACGTCGATGCGGATGTGGGCGCGCTCCTTCACCGCCGAGGCTGCGCCGATCCAGGCGAGATAGATGAAGGAATAGCGGACGATTTCCTCGCCCCAGATCGAGGAATAGGCGAATAATTCACGCCGGATCACCTCGACCGCCATCGTCGCGACGAGGACCGTGTAGAAGATGAGCAGCGCCCATCGCTCGACGTTCCGGTCCAGGAGCATCAGAATTTTCACGCGCCTCTCCCCTTCGCGGCAGAGCGGCGCCGACCACCGTCACGAACGGCAAATCCGGCACAGACCCTGACCCTCGTCAACGGCGCTCTATCCCGCGCCCTGCGATCATGAGATCGCGGATGAACGCGCTCGAGGCGCACTCATCCGCGCGATGCGTCAAGCGTCGTGGACGTAGTAGCGTCCCGTCGTGCCCGCAGCCTCCTCGAGGCCTTTGAAGACGTCCATCGATCCAGCGAGTTCGGACTTATAGGAATCCCAGTCGCTGTGCTGATAGCCGCCGGCTTCCTTCCATTCGCCCAACTGGTCCTCGCTCAGCGAATGAAACTCCACACCGGACTTTCGCATCTCAGCCATTGCGTAGGTCCGGGACGACGGCACCTTGGCAAGGTTCTGGTGGAAGGTCATCTCCGAGGCCCAGTCGACCGCCTCCTGAACGTCCTTGCCGAGCCCATTGAACCATTCGAGGTTACAGGCATAGCACTGGCTGTCGGGAACAGCCTGCGTGAACGTCACATGGCTGAGGATGTCCTTGAACCCGAAGGCATAAAGAGCGCCGACCGCGGGATCGAGCGCATCGGCCACACCCTGCTTGATCGCGGAGGACGTCTCGCCCCAAGCCACCGGCGTCGGATTGGCCCCGACCATGCGGTAGTATTGCTGCAGCATCTTGGAGCCGGGCACGCGAAATTTCACGCCCTGCAAGTCGCCCGGGGTGATGATCGGATTCCCGCCCTTCCTGACCGCCACGACCCGCGGATCGATGCAGAAGTAGAACAGGGGCCGGAATCCACGTTGTTCAACCTTCGCGTCGACCTGTTCTTTCCAGATATCGGACGTGACGAGGTTCACGAAGCGCTGATTGGAGCCGCACAGATACGGCATGTTGATGAGGTCGACGACCGGCGCATAGGGGGCGAAATTCGACAGCGAGAACTGACCGACGGGCACGGTTCCGCCCTGCACTTTCTGCGCCAGCGCACTGCCCACGCCGAGTTGTCCACCAGGGGCGAGCTTGACGTAGATCCGGCCATTGGAAGCGTTCTGAAGGTTCTCCTTCAGGTCAAGCTGCATCATCGGGTAGCTGCGCGTCGTGCCAAGTTGGTACTCGGTCGCCACCGTCACGACGTGCTCGGCGGCTCCCTCCCGCTCCCTTTCCTCGCTGGCCGCCTGCGCGACCGCCACATCCGACCAAAGCGTGCCCGCCGCGCCGGCAATCATGGCTGCAGTAAAAGCCCCGGCACCCGTCAGGCGCAGAAAATTCCGGCGCTCCGCGGATTCCAGTTCTGTGGGTTCATGAATCTTGGACATTGGTGGCCTCCTCCCGACCGTTATCAATATTGGGGACGTCAGATCTGCCTTCCCGTGCTCGCTCACGGTGCAACACGGCAATGACGAAAAGGGTCGATGCCAGTGACAAGACCAACATCTCCCCGACGTCGGAGAGAAAAGCCTTCCCAGCCATTGCGCCGAGAACGACATTCGCAACGAAAATCGCAAACACGACCCCGGTCGCCGCAAGCGCGGCAGCACCCGAATTACGCATCGTCTCCTCCATGATTTGATGCGTCCCCGACAGGGTGTATGCCCTTTCAATCATCGATGCAAGCGCTTGCATATTGCGATTGGCAACAATTTCTTGGATAATGACGGTCACGGACGCAAGGAAAAACAGCATGAGCGGCAGGTCTGCACCGACACTTGAAGACGTTGCGCGCCGCGCCGGCGTCTCAACCGCGACGGTGTCACGCTGCCTGAATGTGCCGGAGCGTGTCCTTCCCGCTACCAGAGAACGGATCATCCTTGCGGTCGCCCAGCTGGGATACACGCCCAATTTCGGCGGTCAGGCTCTCGCCTCGAACCGGACCAACACCGTCGGCGCGGTCATTCCGACCATGGAGAACGCCATTTTTGCTCGTGGCATCCAAGCGTTTCAGGAAGCCTTGGCCGCATCCGGCGTGACGCTGCTCGTCGCGAGTTCGGGCTACGACCCCGAGCGAGAGGGCGAACAGATCCGCGCGCTCGTCGGGCGAGGCGCCGATGGACTCTTGCTGATCGGCGTGACCCGCCCCGAAGCGACGTACAGTTTCCTGCGCCAGCGCGGGGTGCCGTATGTCATTGCCTGGAATTATCGCCCGGGCGACGACAACCTCTATGCCGGATTCGACAATCGCAGCGCGGCGCGCGCGCTGGCCACTAAAGTGATCAATTACAACCACACGATGATCGCTATGATTGCCGGCAAGACCGAGACGAACGACCGGTCCGCCGATAGGGTAAGCGGCGTGCGTGATGCGCTGGCGGCTGCCGGAATGGACGCACAGGCGATGCCGGTCGTGGAGACCACCTACTCGCTTGACGGAGGCGGCCGCGCCTTCGAAACCTTGATGCGACGGCACAATCCTCCGACGGCCGTGATCTGCGGCAACGACGTCCTGGCGGTCGGCGCGATGACCGGGGCCAGGGAACTTGGGATTTCGGTTCCGGCCGACGTCTCGATCGTCGGCTTCGACGACATCGACCTGGCGCTCGTGGTCCAGCCGCAACTGACCACCGTGCATGTCCCGCATCGACGCATGGGCGAAGCGGCAGCCAAGCTATTGCTCCAGCTCAGGGACGGCCATCCGAATATGGAAAGCGTCATCCTCGACACGCATGTCGTGGAGCGTGGATCGCTCATCCGTCACGTTAGCGGGATGCCGCTCTTCCTGGGGCAAGGGAAAGCGGCTGTATGATGATCGCGATTCGAATCAAGACGATAGAATCATCGGCCAACATGCGGGATGAAGGTCTCCGCTGACGGCGGGAAGCTCCCGTCCGCCTTGGGCAAACGACGGGGAGAAAAACAATGGTCTCAGCGGCACGAGCGATTCCGGTGGCGCGGCCCATCCGGCTCGGCATGGTGGGCGGTGGCCAAGGCGCCTTCATCGGCGCAGTCCATCGCATCGCGGCCCGCCTCGACGGCGAGTTCCAGCTTGTGGCCGGCGCCTTCTCCTCCGATGCCGAGCGCTCGGTGGCCTCCGGTGCGGAGATCGGTATCGATCCGGGCCGCGCCTATGCCACCTTCCAGGCGATGGCCGAAGCCGAGGCCGAACGCGACGACGGTATCGAGGCCGTGGCGATCGTCACGCCCAACCATCTGCACTTTTCGCCCGCCAAGATGTTTCTGGAAGCCGGCATCCACGTCATCTGCGAAAAGCCGCTGACGGCGAAGCTCGAGGACGCGGTGGAGCTGCAACGGATCGCCGCGGCCTCGGGGCGCGTCTTCGTGCTGACGCACAATTACACCGGCTATCCGATGATCCGTCAGGCGCGAGACATGATCGCCGCCGGGGACCTCGGGCCGTTGCGCGTCGTGCAGGCCGAATATGCCCAGGACTGGCTGACGGAGGCAGCCGAAACGGCGGGCTCCAAGCAGGCCGAATGGCGCGTCGACCCCGACAAGGCCGGCGCCGGCGGCGCGCTGGGCGATATCGGCAGCCACGCCTTCAACCTTCTGACCTTCGTGACGGGCCTTGCGCTCGACAGCGTCGCGGCCGACCTTTGCGCCTTCGTCCCCGGCCGCAGGCTCGACGACAATGATCACCTGATGCTGCGGTTTAAGGGCGGGGCGAAGGGCATGCTGTGGGCGAGCCAGGTCGCACCCGGCCACGAAAACGGCCTGCGCCTTCGCGTCTACGGCGAAAAAGGCGGGCTCGAATGGACGCAGGAGAACCCGAACCAGCTCTGGTTCACTCCGTTCGGCGAACCGAAGCGGCTGATCACTCGGGGCGGATCGACCGCCGTTCCGGCCGCCCAGCGCGTCACCCGCGTTCCGGCGGGGCATCCGGAAGGCTATCTGGAAGGCTTCGCCACGATTTACCGTGAAGCGGCGGCTGCCATCCGGGCCGTCACCGACGGTCGCCCGATTCCGGCAGAGGTGATGTTTCCGACGATCGAGGACGGCGTCGACGCCATGCGCTTCATCGACGCCGCGGTGCGCTCATCGTCCGACGACAGTCGCTGGACGAAACTGCGGTAGACGCGCCACGCCCGATCAAAGCGCGATATCATCCCGGTCGTGATCCCCACCGTCCCGCAAGTCCGTCATGGTCTGCAGCAGGGTATTGCGGGCCGCCAGGATATGCGCCCGCATGACCGACGCGGCCCATTCGGCATCGCGCGAGGCGATGGCGCTGACGAGATCACGGTGATCGGCAAAACTTCGTCCGAGGTCGCGCGGCCGGAACTTCGTGTAGGTGTGGATGAGGAAGCCGATATCCATCAGCCGGTCGGCGGTATCGCGCAGCGTCTGGTTGCCCGAGATGTCCAGAATCCGATGGTGCAGCCGCTTGTTGAGATCGGACAGGATCTCGACCGCGTTCTCCTCCCCTGCCCTGGCCTCCATTTCGTCGCAGATTGCCGCGAGCGCACCAATGTCCGCATCGCCGCGCAGAGTGGCAGCAAGGCCGGCGCCGCTGCTCTCGAGCAGCGCGCGGACCGCGTAGACCTCGCTCACCTCGCGGATCGTCCGACGCCGGATCACCGCCCCGGCATGCGGCACCATCTCGATGAAGCCGTCCCCGGCGAGTTTGCCCAACGCCGCTCGGATCGGTGTCCGGCTGACGCCAAAGCGCTCGGCGAGCACCTCTTCGGTGAGGCGCACACCGTTTTCGTAATCGCCTTTGAGAATGGCCTCCCGCAGCGCCGCGTAGACCCGATCCGCACTGCGTTCGCTCGGCACCCGTTTTCTAGACACCATGGTTGCGGTCCATCGCGAAGCTCCGTTTCATTGCGAATGATTGGATACAAAAACGCATTCTGACAACCTTATTTAATCATCAGATTGACAGATTGGATACAATCCGTATTTTCAGTCAAGTTGAGCGCTGGGAGGCGCGGCGGAACGCATATCCGAAAACAGGCGACCGCCTTCGGGTTTGCGTCCGCAGTGACAATTGTCCGGCATCGCAGGATGCCAGACCGCGAAGCCCGGTCGGGCGCGCTAAGGGGGTGATCAAATGGCAAATCCCGCATTGAAGGCTGCGATCGCCCGCAAGGATTTCATTCTTGCGCCTGGCATCTACGACCTCATTTCGGCGCTCATCGCCGATCGCATGGGTTTTCCGGCTCTCTACGTCACCGGCTATGGCACGGTGGCCTCTTCGCTCGGATTACCGGACGCGGGCATTGCGACCTATTCAGACATGCTCGGACGGATCGCGCAAATGGCGCGGATGACCGAGACACCAATCATAGCCGATGCCGACACCGGTTATGGCGGCCTTCTCAACGTGCATCACACCGTGCGTGGATACGAAGCGGCGGGCGTCAGCGCGATCCAGCTCGAAGATCAGGTGTTCCCGAAGAAATGCGGCCACACGCCGACCCGTCAGGTCGTGCCGAGCGAGGAGATGGTTCGCAAGATTCAGGTTGCCGTCGACAGCCGCCAGAGCGACGATTTCCTGGTTATTGCCCGCACGGACGCTCGCACCGCACTTGGTCTGGACGAGGCCATCCGGCGCGCCGTCGCTTATGGCGAAGCCGGAGCGGATTTGATCTTTGTCGAATCGCCGGAAAGCGTCGACGAAATGGCCCGGATCGGTCGCGAGATCGACCGGCCGCTGATCGCCAACATGATCAATGGCGGCCGGACTCCGCTGTTGCCGGCGGATGAGCTTCAGGCGCTCGGCTTTGCCGTCGCGATCCATCCGGCGGCCGGGTTCCTGTCCGCCGCTGCCGCGCTCCAGACAACCTATGCAGATCTCAAGGCGAATGGCATCAATACGGATCGCACCGAGCTCTACAGCTTCGCCGATTTCAATCAGTTGATCGGCTTCGAGGACGTCTGGGCGTTCGACCGGCGTTATGCGGTTTAGCGGCATGGCAAAGCGGTTCGAAAGAGGAACACCGAGCGACATCGGGGTGGAACTGCGGGAGCGTCTCGTTTGAGCAGCAGGGAGGAAACCGACCGTATGGGTCCGTTGGAAGGTATTCGCGTCCTGGAGATGGGTCAGCTGATCGCAGGCCCGTTCTGCGGACAATTGCTGGCCGATTTCGGCGCGGAGGTCGTCAAGATCGAGCCGCCGAAGACCGGCGACGCGATGCGGCAATGGGGCCGCACCGATGCCGACGGCCATACGCTCTGGTGGCCGGTGATTGCCCGCAACAAGAAATCCCTCACCCTGAACCTGCGCGACAGCCGCGCGCAGGACATCGTCAAGGCGCTGGTCGCCAAGACCGACATCCTGGTGGAGAATTTTCGCGCCGGCCGCATGGAGGAATGGGGGCTGGGTTACAACGTCCTGTCGAAGATCAACCCCGGCCTGATCATGGTGCGCATCACCGGGTTCGGCCAGACCGGACCGTATAGCGACCGCGCTGGCTTCGCCTCGGTCTGCGAGGCGATGGGCGGCTTGCGTGAGATCAGCGGCCATCCGGATCGACCGCCGGTGCGCATGGGGATTTCGCTCGGCGATACGCTGGCCGGCCAGAACGGCTTTCAGGGCGCTCTCCTGGCATTGCAGCACCGCAACAGCACGGGCGACGGGCAGATGGTGGATGCGTCCATCTACGAATCGGTGCTCTCCGTGATGGAAAGCCTCGTCTCCGAATATGACGGCGGCGGTCATATCCGCGAACGCTCGGGCAGCATCCTGCCGGGGATCGCGCCGTCCAACGCCTATCCGACCAAGGATGGCGGCACGATCATCATCGGCGCCAACCAGGACAGCCTGTTCCGCCGCCTGACCGCCCTCATGGGGCAGCCGGAACTCGCCGACGACGAACGGTTTCGCGACCATCAGGCCCGCGGGCGCAATCAGGCGGAAATCGACGCCATCATCGGCAAGTGGACGCAAACCAAGCCGGCGAAGGAGCTGGTCGACGAGTTGGCGAAGGTCGCGGTCCCGGCCGGTCCGACCTACCGGGCGAAGGACATGCTGGAGGATCCGCATTTCCAGGCGCGCGAATCCGTGACCCGCGTGGACGATCCGACGCTCGGCCGCTCGATCGCCATGCAGAATGTGTCTCCACGTCTGTCCGCATCGCCCGGAACGATCCGCCATACCGGCCCCGCCCTCGGCCAGCACACGACTCAAGTGCTGGCGGAATGGCTCGGCTACAGCGACAACGAAATTGCTCGACTGGACGCCGACGGCGTCATTTGAGCCTTGAACACGAGCGCAGCGCCAGTGCGCCGCGCCATCCTGGGGAGGATGCAAGTGACAGGAACGACAGGCAGGCCCGGCTGCGGCGGGGCGACGGCTATGACCATAGGCGACTTGCGTCACGCGGCGTATTACGGGGATGCTCGGCGATGATCGAACCCATCATCGTCGTCGTCATCCTGTTGGCGCTCATCGCCATCGGTGCGCCGATTTTCCTGGCGCTGGGCGCGGCCGGTCTGACCGGCCTCTACATGGCACGCGGCTCGATGGCGTTCTTCTTCGGCCCGACGTCGCTGTTCGGCCAGTTGAACAGCTTCGAGTTGCTGGCACTGCCGCTGTTCGTGCTGATGGGCAATTTCCTGGCGGCGACGCCGGTCGGCAAGAACCTCTTCCACGCGACGGTGGTGTGGCTGCAATGGCTGCGCGGCGGGCTCGCTATCGCGACTGTGGGCGCCTCGGCCGTGTTCGGCGCCGTCAGCGGCGTGTCCATCGCCGGTGTCGCCGCCGTTGGCTCGATCGCCATTCCGCAAATGCTGGAGCGCGGCTACAGCCGGTCGATCGCCGCCGGCAGCGTCGTCAGTTCCGGCGCGCTCGCCATGCTGATTCCGCCAAGCGTACCGCTGATCATCTACGGCGCGGTCTCGAGCGTTTCGGTCGCCGACCTGTTCATCGGCGGTATCGTGCCAGGCATCGCCCTCGCTTTGGCGCTTTCGGTCTATCTTTATATCCGCGTTCTGCTCAATCCGGAGGAAGCCCCGCGAGGAGAACATGTCCATTACAGCTGGGGTGATCGGCTCCGGGCGCTTGCCGGCATCTGGCATGCGGTGCTGCTGATCGCCGTGGTTCTCGGCACGATCTATTCAGGCGTCGCCACCCCGAGCGAGGCGGCGGCCTTCGGCGCGATCGGCGCCTTCGTCATCGCCGCCTTCATCTTCCGCTCGGTGGGAGTCAAAGGCACGATGAAGGTGCTCGGCTCCAGCGCGCGTATTTCCGGTGCCATTCTCCTGATCATGGGCTGTGCCCGGATCTTCGGCGACTACCTGAATTACGTCCGTGTCCCCGACGCAATCACCGGCCTTCTGGTCGGAACCGAGCTGCCGCCGGAGGTCATTCTCATCCTGATCATGCTGGTGCTGGTCGGCCTCGGCATGCTGGTCGACGCGGTCTCGCTCATCGTCGTCACCACGCCGATCCTGCTGCCGCTGATCCAGACGCTCGGCTACGACCCGCTGTGGTTCGGGATCATCCTGGTGATGAATCTGGAGATCGCGGTGATCACCCCGCCGGTCGGTCTCAATCTCTACACGCTGAAGGCGGTTGCCCCGATGCTGCGCATCGAGGAGATCGTCCGCAGCGTCGTGCCATTCGTCGCGGTTCAGTTCGTGATGCTCGTCATCTTCGTGCTGTTCCCGGCGATCAGCCTCTGGCTGCCAAACCTGATGAAATAAACCCAAGGAGGAAAACAACATGACCATCAACAGACGCGGTTTCATGACCGCCACCGGCGCGCTGGCGCTCGGCTCGGCGCTCGGCCTTCATTCCAGGGCCGCTTACGCGGAAGCGCAAAAGCTCACCGGCGTCACCTACCTGCCGCCGTCCTATGCCGATCTGGCCTATGGCAGCCAGGGCTTCGTCGACTTCGTCAACGAAAAGCACGGTGACGTCGCCACGATCGAGTTCTACGATTCCGGCCGCCTGCTGTCGGCGGACGAACAGCTCCCGGCGCTGCGTGCCGGAACCATCGACTTCATGTTCCACACGACGTCCTACGTCACCCGGTCGCTGCCGATCCTCGGCATTACCGGCCTGCCGGGCGTGGTCGGCGAGCTCTACGAAAATCCCGATCGCCTCAAGCGCGGCTCGCCCCTGTTCCAGCTCGTCGAGGACGAGCTGAAGAAGAATGGACTGACCGTCTTGAGCCTCGGCGGCGGCATCATGGAGCCGGAATATATCTGGAGCACCAAGGACTCGCCGATCCGCAGCCTCGACGACATCGAAGGCAAGAAACTGCGCGTCGTTTCCTTCGAGGCGACCAAGGCGATCGAAGACTTCGGCGGCGCGGCCGTGCGCATACCCTCCTCCGAGCTCTATCTCGCCATGCAGCGCGGCACCGTCGACGCGGCCGTCGCCAACATCTCGACGATCAACGGCCGTAAGATCCAGGAGCAGGCCTCCCAGGTCTACAAGCTGCCGGTCACCGCCTTCGGCATCGGCATCTTCGTCCAGACCGATCGCTGGGAGGCGATGAGCGAGGAGGTCCGCAACGCGATGATGGCGGGCGTCGAGTGGTTCGACGAGAATAGCGCGCGCGTCGCCAATCAGGACTATTTCGACGCCAAGTACTGGCCGGCGTTCCGCGAGGCAGGTCTTGAGGTCATCGAGCCGACCGAGGCGGAGCTGGAGCGTTTCCGCGAGGTCAGCACGAATGTCCGCGAGGCCTGGATCGGAGAAGTCGGCGAGGAGGTCGGCAAGAAGGCGATCGATCTCGCCATGGGCAAAGACGCTTAAAGGAGCGAAACCATGCTCGCCGTCCCGTTGAAACTGTTCGAGGCGTTCGCCCGACTCCTTGAAATCGTCGGCCAGGGCGTCCTCGCCTTCATGGCCCTGACGATCACCTACGACGCCACGATGCGCTATCTGTTCGCGGCGCCGACCTCGTGGAGTCTGGAGATCAACTCGTTCCTTGTCGTCTACCTCGCGGTGATGACAGCGGCGGAGGTTCAGCGGCGCGGCGAGCATATCGGAATTACGCTTCTCGCCGACGGCCTTCGTCCCGGCGGGAGGTGGGCGGTGACAACGGCCATCGGCATCGTCGGCGCCGTGTTCTGTGCCATCATCACCTGGCGCGGCGGGCTGATGGCGTACGACGCATGGGCCTATGGGGAGCGCGTATCGAGCGCTTTAGGCACCCCCATGTGGCTTGCCTATGCCATGCTGCCGATCGGCTTTGGAACGCTCGGATTGCAGTTCCTGATCAACATCGCACGCGGCCCCGCGGCTGCGTCTTCGGAGACGATGCCGCATGTCTGAGAACCTCGCGCGCAAGCTCATCGCCAGCCGTCTTGTGTCCGGCGACATGACGCCGGGCGCGGAGATCGCCCTCAAGATGGATCAGGCTTTACTGCAGGACGTGCTCGGCACCCTGGTGATGCTAGAACTCGAGGCGATGGGCATCGAGCGGGTCGCCACCAACCCGAGCGTTCAATATATCGACCACGGGCTGGTGCAATCCGACGAGGTGAACGCGGACGCGCACCTCTTCCTGAAGAGCGCCTGCGAACGCTTCGGCATCGTCTATTCCGGCCCGGGCAACGGCATCAGCCACCCGGTGCATATGGAGCGTTTCGGCGTGCCGGGACAGTCGATGGTCGGCAGCGACAGCCACACCCCGGCGGCGGGATCGCTCGGCATGCTGGCGATCGGCGCTGGCGGCATCGAGGTGGCGCTCGCCATGGCCGGCGAGCCGCTGTTCCTGACCATGCCTGATATCTGGGGCGTCGAACTGACCGGGGCGCTGCCCGACTGGGTCTCGGCCAAGGACGTGATCCTGGAAATGCTGCGGCGTCACGGCGTCTCCGGCGCGACCAACACGATCATCGAATATTACGGCCCCGGTCTCGGCTGCCTGTCCGCCATGGACCGGCATGTCATCGCCAATATGGGCTCGGAACTCGGCGCTACGTCGAGCGTGTTTCCCAGCGACGAGGCGATCCGGCGCTTTATGCAGGCGCGCGGACGCGAGGCGGACTGGGTGCCGCTCGCCGCGGACGCCGGATGCGCCTACGACCGTCACGAGACGATCGATCTGTCGACGCTGGAGCCGTTGATCGCGCGCCCGCAGAGCCCCGACAACGTGGTTCCCGTCACCGAAGCCGCGGGCGAGCCGATCTATCAGGCCTATATCGGCTCCTCCGCCAATCCCGGTTATCGCGACTTCGCCGTCGTCGCCGACATTCTCGACGGCAGGACCGCCGCCGAAGGGGTCTCGCTCGACATCAACCCCTCCTCCCGCCAGGTGCTCGACGCGTTGGTGCAAACCGGCAAGCTCGGCGCCTTCATCCGCTCCGGCGCACGGCTGCATCAGGCCGGCTGCAATGGCTGCATCGGCATGGGCCAGGCGCCGGCCAGCGGACGCAACAGCCTGCGCACCGTGCCGCGCAATTTCCCCGGTCGCTCCGGCACGCGCGAGGATTCGGTGTTCCTGTCGAGCCCGGAAACGGCGGCGGCCTCCGCGCTCAGCGGCGTCATCACCGATCCGCGCACGCTGGAGATGGCCTATCCGAAGATCGCCGAGCCCGAGACGATGCGCGTCAACGACGCCGGCTTCATCTTTCCCAAACCGGGTGTCCGGCCAGCCCTCTATCAAACCAAGCACACGCCGACGCTGCCCGACTTCGACGCGTTTCCCGATGAATTCACGGTCCCGGTTCTCCTGCGCCTCGGTGGCAATATCTCGACCGACGACATCATCCCGGCCGGCAATGTCCTGCCCTTCTGGAGCAACGTCTTCGAGACGGCAAAATACGCCTTCGCGCAAATCGACGGGAGCTATCCGGAGCGGGCCACGGAGGAGAGCCGGGGCCACGCCATCGTCGCGGCGAAGAATTACGGCCAAGGATCGAGCCGGGAAAACGCCGCGCTGGTTCCTAGACTTCTGGGATTGCGGCTGGTGATCGCCGAGAGCTTCGCGCGCATTCATTGGCAAAATCTTGCCAGCTTCGGCGTGCTGCCACTGACCATCGACGCGGCAGCCGGCATCGACGCCGGCGACACCATCCAGATCGAAGCCGTGCGGAAGCAACTGGCTGCCGGCCCATCTGTGGCAGCGACGGTCGTTTCCTCGTCGGGCAAGACGCGCCAGATGACGTTCCAGCACGCGCTGAGCCCCCGGCAGATCGAGATCATGCTGCAGGGCGGCGTGATCAACTGGGTGAAGGCGCAGTCTTCCGGTACGGACGCAAGGAGATCGGGATGACCGGCAATTCCCAGTCAGTCGAGATCGTCGAGGTCGCCCCACGCGACGGCTTCCAGTCGATCGACAAGCCGCTGCCGACCGAAGAGAAGATCGCGATCATCGAGGCTCTGCTCTCCGCCGGTGTGAAACGTATGGAACTCGGCTCCTTCGTCAGCCCGAAGGCGATCCCACAAATGGCGGACATGGCCGACATCGCCGCGCATTTTCAAGACCGGGACGGCGTTCGCCTGTCGGTGCTGGTGCCCAATACCAAGGGCGCCGAACTGGCGCTGAAAAACCGTTACAGCGAACTGGTCTTCGTGTTTTCGGTCTCCGAGGCGCACAACCAGAACAATGTCCGCCAGAGCGTCGAGCAGTCGCTGGCACAGCTGCGCGCCGTGGTCGACACGATGGCGCACGATGCCAATTTCCGTCTGCGCGTCGATCTCGCGACGTCGTTCGACTGCCCGTTCACGGGCACCGTGCCGCTGGACGACGTTCGTCGTGCCTTCGCCAAGGCCATCGAGATTGCGCCCGAGGCGGAATTCGCTCTGTGCGACACGACCGGCCGGGCCGACCCGCTGACCGTCAAGGCGCGGTTCGAAGCGGTCATGGCCGATGCGCCGACAGCCACCAGCTGGGCATTTCACGGCCATGACACCTTCGGCATGGGTGTCGCGAACGCGCTGTTTGCCTATCAGGCCGGCGTGCGGGTGATGGAAGGCGCGGCGGCCGGTCTCGGCGGTTGCCCTTTCGCGCCGGGCGCCACCGGCAACACCGCCACCGAGGACCTGTATTTCGCCTTCCAGCAAGGCGGCATCGACACCGGCCTCGACCTGGAAAAACTGCTCGTCGCGGCCGACCGTATCGCCGCTTTGCCCGGTGGCAAGACCGGCGGGCATCTGCGCATCGTGCCCCGGAAGAGGGCCTACACCTGAAGCAGGGCCGGCTCGCCCGAATCCGTTGAGATGTTGGACCGCGCTGGCAGTTCCCGGCCACGGCATGTAGCGCGCGATGTTGCCGCAACCGTCAGGCGCGATGATAGGGATGCCCGGCGAGGATCGTCGCCGCGCGGTAGAGCTGTTCGGCGACCAGAATCCGTGCGATCTGATGGGGATAGGTCATTCGCCCGAGAGAAAGGACGAGGGTCGCGCCGGACCGCAGGGCGTCGTCATGACCATCCGGGCCACCGATGAGCAAGGCGAGGTCGCGGCGGCCGTCGTCGCGGAACGTGGCGATCGCCGAAGCAAACTCCTCCGACGACAACGTTTTTCCCCGCTCATCCAAAATGAGGTGAACCGAGCCCTCCGCCAGCGAGGATCGCAGCCGCTCGGCTTCTTCACGCTTGCGCTCGGGTGCTGTGCCGAGCCGTGATTCGGGATATTCGGAAAGCCCCTGGTAATCGAGCCCAAGCGGCGCGCCGGTTTTCTTCAAGCGGTCGAGATAGCGGTCCGCGAGCAACCCTTCCGGGCCGGCTTTCATCCGCCCGATTGCCGCAATCGTCAGTCGCATCGGCCGAGCCCTTTCCTCGGCCGAAGCCTCACTCCAACAATGACGCGCTGATCAATGGATCGTCGCGTCTCCGGCATCTCCGACGGACCACATCTTCTCGATGTTATAGAAGCTGCGGACTTCCGGGCGGAAGATATGGACGATGATGTCCCCGGTATCGACCAGCACCCAGTCGCCGTTCTGAAGGCCTTCCACCTTCGCCATCCCGAAGCCGTTGGACTTGAGATCGCGAAGCAGGTGGTCGGCGACCGCCGTCACATGACGATGCGATCGTCCGGAGACGATCACCATGTGATCGGCCAGCGCCGATTTGCCCTTCATGTCAATGGAAACGATGTCCTCGCCTTTCGAGTCTTCCAGGCTCGAAATCACGAGATCGATTGCAGTCCGGCCGACCGAAACATCGGTGGCGGGCGCGTCAGAAGGAGTGGTCTCGAAGACGTCCTTCGCTTCAGCCGCAGGTCTCAGTGTCGTTTTCCCTTTCCACGGGCAGACAATCAGTGCCGAAATGGCCCTGATCTACTGAATGTAGGCAGTCTTTGGTGTCGGTTTCAAGACGCACTGATATAAGAACGACATCATTCGACCCTAACAGTCGGTGCAAATGACGTCGGTCCCAACGCGGGGCCGAAGATAATACGTCCCCCCCATCTCAAAGAGCGTAGTCAATCCATACCCTCCAAACGGCAAATATTGGTAAGTCGTCGAGGCGACCAAGATGGACTGACTGCGTAGGCCGGCAAGGTCGGCGGGCAACTGGAAGGGCCCGCCGGAGGCATCGGGAGTGGACCCTCTTGCCTGGGACCAACCGACGGACGCGCCGCCCTCGGCATTGATCTTGACCGCCGTCACCTTGATCGCGACCTTCGTGGCGTCGTAGGGGGCGACCAGCGCCGATGAGACCGCGAAGATGGCGCCGATCTCGGCTTTGGTCGTTTCGGGGATCTGGGTGATGAGGTCATTCACCGTACTGGCGGTGTGTTGGATTTTCCGATTGAGCGTGAATGCCATGGCGACTTCCGAGCCGGCCATATAGAGCATCAGCAATATCGGAGCGATCAGGGCGAATTCCACGGCAGCGACGGCTCCCGTCGCACCGCGGAATTTCCCCGCGCGGCCTCGCCCTGGGTTCCCACGCCGGCCCCTGGCGCCATCAGACGGCCCGCCGGCCGTTTTCCAATGCCTGTGTAACGAGCGGAACAACCGCATCAAAACATCTCCGTCCGGAAAGCCGCCATCCCCGCGAGGAGGTGCGACCCATCCCCCATATTCGAGAGATATTTACGCATCAGGTCCGTGTAGATCGGCCATTTGTAATAGACACGGAGAGCGACAATCGAACCGGGACCGCCCGGCGCATAGCTGAAGCCGGTCGTGTCGAGATTCCCGCCACTGACCGGGGACGAGGAAGGAATTGCCGCAAAGCTCGAATAGGACTTGAGATCGATTTGGAGTTTTTGACAATCCAGAAGAAACCCAACCTTTCCGCACAACCGCTTGCGAAAATCCACCTCCGATAGATTGGCAGCCTGGATCTCGCCGGTACGTACCGTACGGCTGACACGGGCGACCGCCTGATCGAGGGTCAATTCGCCGAGAAAAACCAACGACGTCTCGATCGTGGCGAAGACGATCAGCAGGAATGGCATCGCCAGCAACCCGAACTCGACGATGGTCGCACCAGATCGATCGTTCCGCAGCCGAGTGAGTTTGGGAAGACGCGGCATGACCTTACTGCACCAGCAAGGGGGAGTAGTCCTTCGCAAGCCGGTCTCCTTTGTAGCCGGCTTTGTCGAAGTCCGAATTCAACGTCATCTTAAGCGTGGTCGTGCTGTTTCCAGTGAAGGATATCGTATCGGCGACCAACGCCATCTGATCAGAGCCGATGCCCAATTCGCCGCTGCCGGTGATCTTCAGGTTGTGTTTCGGCAGATAAACGGTTCCTTTGATGTTCACCGATCCGCCGCCGGCAATCGTGGCGTCCTTGGCGGGGGCGATGTCCCTGCGTCCGGCCATTGCGATTCCGGCATAGGTGCCCGTCGTCGGCGCCGAGATGTTCAGATTGGCGCCGCCATTCACCTTTGGATACGAATGGTCATCGACAAAAATCAAGGTTACGCCGTCACCCGAAAGTGTGGCTTTGGATGACAGATCGAGGGGGCCACCGGCAATGACGTAGGTCCCCGGCGCCAGCGTGATATTGGCCGAGGACGGAGCCTTCAAGCCGCCGCAATAGCGGCCGGGCTGGAGTGTGAAGTCACCGTCGCCCAGCGACGCGTTGCTGGACAGGCAGGTCCCTGTTTTCGCCGGCATCGGCAGATCCGCATAGGGGTCTTCCACAGGATCGCAACCACCCGTCACTTTCGGCGAGAATTGACCCGACCCGCCCCCAACGGCGCAAAAATCCTTGGCCTTGGCGGTACCCGCCCCGGATTGGAAAAGCGCACTGCTGGATATCGAGTTGGAGTGGACCGAGCATTGAGGACCGATAAAGTCGGACGATCCGCCGAAGGAAATCGCCTTCGACGCGGTTTGCGATAGGCCGATCATGCAGTAGCTCGACCGCAAGGGCCCGACGACGGCCTTCGCCAATACCTCCATCGGAAAGCTTTGCCCGAAGATCGGAAACGCCAAGGGATAGTCGTATGCTCCGGTGACCGTGACGCTGCGCTCGGCCTGGTTGATAGTGACCGCGACGGAAACAGCGTTGATCTTTTCGTTCGATGCGAAGAACGACTTGCCATTGGCGATCAACGACGCCTTGTCGGCTTCGCTCAATTTGCTAAACTTCAGTCCGGCCGCCTTCACAGTCGCCAGCGCCGCGCTGTCTGCGGCGTCCTGCATCACGCTCCGGTTGCTCAGCGCCGCCGAATAATCGACGGCAAGCCCCATCGCTCCAATCAGGGGAATGGCCAGCAACGCCGTCATGATCGCGAAATTACCCGATTGGCTATCCGCGAATTTCCTGATCATACGCATAACGCTCTCACCCGACAGATAATCACGGGCAATCTACAGCGGACGCATTAATGGCGCTTTAAATAAACATGAAGGATCAGACGTAGCGGCAGATTTCCGGGCGGGCCGAGACCGATCGACAGATCACCAAACCAACCGCAAAGCGGTCTAACGCCGCGCCGCCAAGACCGGCAGGGGTAGCGCCTTCATGGCCTTGGAGGCGATGGTGGTCGTCAGTTTACGCGACCAGCGCGACAGCGTCGGTAGGCTGCAGCGCCGTCGTCTCGCGCCTGCTGCCGATAGAGAAGATCCGCGCCAATGCTGTCTTCGTCCCGATCGATCCTGCCCTCGTAACTGTTTCCCGCCGTCTGGCGCCCATATTGCTGGCAGAAGGCCTCCGTTCCCCGTGAATTGGGGTTCGCCGAGACCTGCGCGCCGGCAATCGGCGATAGATTGGGATAGGGCGTACCGGCATTGCAGCCGGCAAGGCCGACGAGAATGCCCAGCAATAGGATGGTGGCGCGCATAACTGCCTCCAATAACATGACGATCCTCACCCCCTATCTGGAGCAGCAGGTGCCGGGCACCAAGGGTGATAAAGCAGGCGTGTTCGCCACCGGTCCGGCATGTGGCCGTTTTTCCCGGCATGCTGATGCGGAGACTCCCATCGTATTCCGTGGGGAAAGGCTGAACGACAGGTCGAGCCCGATGCGTTGTCCCATTCGGGTTGCGGTCGGGGATGTCCCGAAGTTTGTTGAACTTCGTTGAGCGGCGATGCCGGGTTGAACGTTACGCGGCCCTCGATGCAGGGGCAATGAACTTTTCGGCATTTTGGCGCTGATGGG
>NZ_JAZHLK010000032.1:0-48350 GCF_036549515.1 Aurantimonas sp. E1-2-R+4
GACGATCTCTGGCGTGCAGTCGGCAACATCTGCGACCTGTTCGAGCCCGAAGAATGTTGGAACTACCTCAAGGCCGCTGGCTATGTTGCAGATTAATCGCCTGACGCTCTAAGCAGCGCGGCTATCGCTGGTACAGCGTGCCGGGATAGCGCGTCTCGTCGGGCAGCGCCGAGCCGCCCGGGCCCAGCGGCATCTGCATCAGAACAGTGTCGATCCAGCGGCCGAATTTGAAGCCGGACTGCTCGAACACACCGATCATGCGGAAGCCTGCCCGTTCATGCAGCCTGACCGACGGCGCGTTACAGGAGTCGCCGACGACCGCGATCATCTGGCGGAAGCCGCTTTCGGCCGAAATCTCGATGAGGCGCGTCAGAAGATGGCCGCCCACACCGCGCCCCTTGGCGTCCGGCGCGACATAAACCGAATCCTCCACCGACCAGCGATAGGCGGGTCTGGCGCGGAAGGCATTGGCGTAGGCGTATCCCAGGACTACGCCGTGGGCGTCTTCGGCGACGATAAAGGGATAGCCCTGACCGGTCATCGCGGTGAAGCGCGCCGCCATTTCCGCCTCGTCCGGCGGCAAGATTTCGAATGTCCCGGTGCCATGCAGCACCGCGTGCTCGTAGATCGATCGGATCGCCGGGACGTCTTCGATGCTGGCGGGTCGGATCGTATGAGCGCTCATCGGCAGGCAAGCCCAGGCTTCTTCGTTGCAATCTGGATGTCGCAAAAGCGCCACCCAAAGAAAAGGGCGGCCCGTAAGCCGCCCTGATTTGTCGGTCCTGCCCTGGCGCTTAGTTGCGGTTGCCGAACAGCTGCAGGAGGAACAGGAACATGTTGAGGAAGTCGAGATAGAGGCGCAGCGCGCCCATGACCGCCTTGCGGCCCATCACCGCCGAGCCGTCGCCCTCATAGTACATTTCCTTGATCTGCTGCGTGTCGTAGGCGGTGAGGCCCGCGAACACCAGGACGCCGATCGCCGAAATGGCGAACTGCAAAGCCGGCGAGGCAAGGAAGATGTTCACGACCATCGCGATGACGATGCCGATGACGCCCATGAACAGGAACGAGCCCCAGCCCGAAATATCCCGCTTGGTGGTGTAGCCCCAGAGCGACAGCGCGCCGAAGGAGGCGGCGGTGATGAAGAACACCTGGGTGATGGATTCCTGCGTGTAGACCAGGAAGATCGTCGACAGCGACAGGCCGACCATCGCCGCGTAGGTCCAGAAGGTCGCCTGGGCGGCCGCGACGCTCATCTTGTGAACGCGGAAGGACAAGAAAAAGACCATCGCCAGCGGCGCCAGCATCAGCACCCACTTGAGCGGCGAGTTGTACACGACATTGCCGATGTCGGTCAGACCGACGACGGTGCCAGCGTCGTTCGTCACAACCGCCATCGAAAACAGGAGATAGGCCGCAACGCCGGTGAGGGCGAGACCGCCCGCCATCAGGTTGTAGACCTTCAGCATATAGGAGCGGAGGCCCTGGTCGATGTCCGCTCTTGTACCGGCTGCTGGCACGGTGCGAGCGCCGGCGTTCCGATATTCCGCCATGGATGAATTCCTTTCTGCGTGTCCCGTCCGGTGTCCCCGCGCGACGGTTTCAGTCGGCACGAAGAGGCGCCGCTGGCGGGACGCCCAGCGATCCTATGCATAATATGCGGATCGCGAGGTTCGCGCACAAGCCTCCAGCCGCATGGAACGATAAAATCGCGCCCGATCAGGGTTAATTATCCGTTAGCCTGTTGCCGAATCGAGCCGGAGGCAGGCGGCTGGAGACGCGCCTGCTTCGGTTTTTCCAGCTTCCGCGCGTCCCCTCATCACAGATTACGCAAGACCGGCGCGGCCTTCTGTCCCAGGACGCGCCATGTTCCCGCAAGACCGATGCCGACCGTCAGGACCAGAGAAACGGCCAACGTCGTCAACGCCACGGTCCAATCGAAAACGTAAGGCAGCTGCATGATCTGGACGACCACGAACCAGGCGGCGAGTGCGCCCGCCCCGACCGCGAAGACACCTGTCGCAAGGCCCAGCAGCAGATATTCGGTTGCGAAGGCGCGAATCAGGGTCAGCCGCGTCGCGCCAAGCGTCTTCAGGACGACGGCGTCGTGGATGCGGCTCCGGTTGCCGGCGGCCAGAGCCCCGGACAGGACCAGGATCGAGGCGATCAGCGCCACCGCCGCCGCGACCCGGATGGCCAGCGCGAGTTGGGCAATCAAGCCGTTCACCGCGTCGAGCGCTTCCTTCACCCGCACCGTCGTGACCGCCGGATAGGCGTTGGTGATTCCGTTGATCAGCGCCTTCTCCGCCGCCTCCCCGTCCTGTGGCATCGACAGGGTCGCCAGCCAGGAATGCGGTGCACCGGCAAAGGCGTTGGGCGAGAACACCATGACGAAGTTGATCGACAGGGATTCCCATTCCACCGCGCGGAAATTCGCGATCCGGGCGGTGATGTTGCGGCCGAGGACATTGACGGTCAGCGCGTCGCCGACCTTCAGGCCGAGTTCGCCCCCCTCCTCCGCCGAAAATGACACCAGAGGCTCGCCCGCATAGTCCGCCGGCCACCACTCGCCCTCGGTCAGGCTGGAGTTCTCCGGCAGCGTCGGCGAATAGGTCAGCCCGCGATCGCCATGCAGGACCCAACTGCCTTCGTGTCCCTCCGCAAAGGCGGAGACGTCCTGTCCCGCAAGGGCTGTGATCCGCCCCCGCAGCATCGGCGCGGCGTTGAGGGACGAGCCCGGGGCCAGCGTCTCGACAGTCTGGCGAAAACCGTCGATCTGATCGTTTTGAATGTCGACGAAAAAGAAATCAGGCGCCCGCGAGGCCATTCCCGTGCCGATCTCCTGACGCAGATCGTAGTCGATGGTCGCCAGCGTCACCAACAGCGTCAGGCCGAGGCCGAGCGACAGCACCACCGACGCCGTCAGCGCGCCCGGCCGATGAATGTTGCCGATAGCCAGTCGCAGCGGCGTCGAGCGAACCCGTGGTGCCCGCGCGGCGAACCACTGGACCGCCATCGCGACGCCGCGCAGGATCACGAAGGCAGCCGCTGTGCCCACGAGGAAGATCAGCGCCACCCGGCGGTCGCCGGCCATCACCAGCGCCAGCGCGGAAATGAAGAGGGCGAGACCGAGCGCCGTGCCGAGATAAGCCCAGCGCATCCGGTAGCCGCCCGTCGCCCCGGCTTCGCGGAACAGGGCCGTCGCGGCAACGTCGCGGGTGCGCCCGAGCGGGAGTAGCGCGAAGGCCAGCGCCGTGAGCACACCGAAAACGGCAGCTAGCGCGAGCGCGCCCGGATAGATGGACGCCTCGGCCGCGATCGGGACGACGCTTTCGAGGAAGCGAGCGGTCGCAAAGGGCGCGAGCGCTCCAAGGACGAGGCCAAGGATAATGCCCACACCGGCCAAGAGCATGATCTGGATCAGATAAACCGTGACGACGAAGCCGCCCCCGGCCCCGAGGCTCTTGAAGGTTGCGATCACCCCTCGCTTGGAATCGAGATAGGCGTTGACGGCATTGGCGACGCCGACGCCGCCAACGATGAGAGCGGTGAGCCCGACTAGCGTGAGGAACTGTGAGAAACGCTCGATATTGCGCTGGAGCGAGGGGGCGGCATCTGCCGAGGTGCGAATGTTGAAGCCGGATTCGGGAAAGTGCTCTTTTGCCTGCGCCGCGATTGCCGCGGCGTCGTCGCCATTCGGCAAACGGATCTTGTAGTCGTATTCGACGAGGCTTCCCGGCTGGATCAGCCCGCTCGCCGCGAGCCCATCCAGCGACAGCATCAGCCGCGGAGCGAAATTGAAGCGGCCGGACAAGACGTCGGGTTCGCGCTCGAGCACGCCGCGCAGTTCGATCTCGGCATTGCCGAGCTTGATGGTCTCGCCGGGCTCGATGCCCAATCGATCGTATAATTCCGATGCGGCGACGGCGCCGAACCGGCCGTCACGTTCTCCCAGAAGATCGCCCAACGGCACGTCTGGTTGCGTCTCGACGGCCCCATAAAGCGGATAAGCGCCGTCCACCGCCTTCACCTCGGCCAGGGACTGATCACTGCCGTCCAGCAGCCGAACCATGGAACGCAGGGACGCCGCCTCGGCGACGGTTCCGAGGTCCGCCAGGTAAGTGGTTTCCTCGTCGGTCGCCTGGCGCTGGACCAAGGCGAAGCGGAGGTCGCCGCCGAGGATCGACCGCCCCTGTTCGGCGATCCCGGTGGTCATCATCGTCGCGACGGAATTCACCGCGGCGATCGCCGCCACGCCGAGGGTGATGCAGGCGAGGAAGATGTAGAAGCCGGACAGTCCGCCGCGCATCTCACGCAGCGCGAAACGCACGGCGAGCTTCAGATTGCCGCGCCCGTTCGTCGGCTTCGGCCGGGCGGTCGCGGCAATTCCAGCTGTGGTATCGAGTGCGCTCATCCAGCGGCACCGGCGAGCGCGGGATCGGAGTTCGCTCCTGCGGCCTCGACCATCGCCATACGGTCGTCATGAATGACGCCCGAGCGGACGGCGACCTCCCGACCGCAGCGATGCGCCAGCGCCGGATCGTGAGTCACGAGGACGAGCGTCATGGCCCGCCGCTCGCATTCGGCGAACAGCAAATCGGCGACCTGCCGTCCGGTCTCCTGGTCGAGATTGCCGGTCGGCTCGTCGGCGATCAGAATCGCCGGTTGCGGTGCCAGAGCCCGCGCCAGCGCGACGCGCTGCTGTTCGCCACCCGATAATTCCCCAGGATAATGGGTAACGCGGTCGGCGAGGCCCACATTCGACAGTTCCCGCTCGGCGCGTTCGAAGGCATCGTCATGGCCGGCGAGTTCCAGCGGCACGGCGACGTTTTCCAGCGCCGTCATGTTCGGAATCAGATGAAACGACTGGAAGACGATACCGATATTGCGGCCGCGGAACGCGGCGAGCTGGTCCTCGCTGAGACCGCCGAGCGGCTGACCGGCGATTTCGACGATGCCCTCGTCGGCTCGCTCCAGCCCGGCAACCACCATCAAGAGCGTCGACTTGCCGGACCCGGACGGACCGACGATGCCGACGGATTCGCCTCGATCGACGGTAAGACCGACATCCTTCAGAACGTGGACCGCGCTGCGGCCACTCCCCAGCGTGAGATGAACGTTTCGTAACCGGATCGCTGGTTCTGCCAAGGCCGCCGGCTCCTATATGTGACATCGGGCGCCCCGCATGGGGCCTGCGCTATATGGGTGTATGATGCAACGCTTCCAACCGATCCTCTTGGCACTGACGCTATTGTCGTGGCTGATGGCGCCATCAGCTTCGAGTGCTCAGCAGGCTGCGCAGGGGGCCGCCGATGGCGAGCCGCTTCACGTCGTCGTTTTTGGCGACAGCCTCGTCGCCGGCTACGGCGTCGGCCCCGGCGCGGCGNGCGAGCCGCTTCACGTCGTCGTTTTTGGCGACAGCCTCGTCGCCGGCTACGGCGTCGGCCCCGGCGCGGCGTTTCCCGAGCAGTTGCAGGCAGCCTTGCGGAATGAGGGATACGGCGTCGAAGTGACCAACGCAGGCGCCTCGGGCGACACATCGAGCGGCGGGCTTGCCCGGCTCGATTGGTCGGTGCCGCAAAACGCCGACCTCGTCATCGTCGAACTGGGCGCCAACGACGCGCTGCGCGGGATTTCTCCCGAGATCACGGAAAAGAACCTCGACCAGATCCTGCAAACGCTGACCGAACGGGGCCAGGCCGTCATCCTCGCCGGCATGATCGCCCCGCCCAATATGGGCCCCGACTATTCGGCGGCTTTCAATCCGATCTATGCCGGCCTCGCCGAGAAATACGACGTCGCGTTCTATCCGTTCTTTCTCGACGGCGTGGCGACCCAGCCGAAGCTCAACCAGGACGACGCCATGCACCCGAACAAGGAAGGCGTTGCCGTCATTGTCGAAAAGATGCTGCCGCTGGTCACCGAAACGATTGATTCCGTCAATGCGGGGCGTGTTGCGGGACGAAACTCGCCGCCAGACGCCGCAGGGGCTCGGTGAAGAATCGCAGACGCCGACCGCGCTCCTCGATCATGGCGAACACATAGGCCTCGCTCTCGTCCGCCCATTCCCGCGCCAGGCTCTTCGCATCCGCGTAGGGCCGCAGGATTTCGGCGGTCACGTCGCCGGCGATGAAACTGAGATCGGCGCCGTGTTTGGCGGCGATCGCCTGCATCCGATGATTTTCGCGCAGGCAGGTCAGGAAAATTCGCCGAACGCCGCGATTGCGGGCGGCGGCAACCAGCCGGCCGAAGAGGCGATCCCCGTGACCGTGGCCCTGGAATTCCGGCTCGATCGAGAACGCACCTTCGGCTTCATCGTGAGATCCGGTGAGAAACCGCAATTCCGCGACGCCGCGTAGTTCGCCGTCGGCGAACAGACCCTTCACCAGAGAGTCAGGACCGAGTGCCAGCCGGGCATAGCTTTCCAGAAACGTATCGTTGACTGAGTTACCGAAGCGCAGGCGCCGGGTTTCGGAGGGAAGGCGTTGCAGGTGCGAAAGAAAGAGATCGGTCTCATGGGCGCGGACCCGGCGTACGTGAACCGGTGACCCTGCGCCGCCCATCAGGTCCGGGCGCGCATCATTTCGCTTGTCCGCAATATTGGCAGCAACGACATCCGTGACGATGGACATGGGTCATAGCCTTTGTTCAGCCTCCCAGCGACGTCCTCCGTGGACCCAACATAATTGTGCATGGTGCCGCGGACAACGGCGAATGGCGGCATGCAAGGCTGCCCTGTCCTTGAAACATGGCTCGGGAGGTGAGAGTCTTTTCGCGACGGCAACGACGCACGGAAGGACATCCGATGCCCCGACTGTTCACCGCCCTCGAGATCCCCCAGGATATCGCGCTTTCACTCTCCTTCCTGCGCGGCGGCCTGCCGTCGGCCCACTGGATCGATCCGCAGAACTATCATCTGACCCTGCGTTTCATCGGCGATATCGAGCCCCGGCTTGCCGACGAAATCGTCGCTTGGCTCGACCGCGTCGACCGACCGGCCTTTTCCATAGCCTTGAGCGGGGTAGCGGCCTTCGGAACACGCAAGCCGCACTCGATCTACGCCGGCGTCGAGGCGTCGCCCGAGCTTTGCGATCTGCAGGCGGAGATCGAACGCATCTGCAGGCGCCTCGACGTTCCCGCCGACCAGCGCAAATTCGTCCCGCATGTGACGCTGGCACGGTTGCGGCAGCCGAAGCTGGCGGAAGTCGCGCATTTTCTCGCCACGCGCGGCGACTTCCGCACGCCGCCGTTCATGGTCGAGCGATTCGGCCTGTTTTCGGCACGGGAGTCAGTCGGCGGCGGCCCTTATGTGCTGGAGGAGGCGTTTTCGCTGCACACCGGAACCCCCACGGCGAAAGGGCTTGCGCGGCCGGTGTCGGGCGGCCACGCGCAACGGCTGACCAAGTCCGCACGGCCCGCCGCGACGACCGCCCTGAACCGAACCTCTTGAGGCCGCGGCGATAATGGACCATCTAACCTCCTGACATTGGAGGACGCGATGGCACTCGACACACCGAAGGTCGGCGAAATTTTACTGCCCGGTTCCAGCGAGGAACAGGCGCGACAGGAAGAACGGGTTCGCGCGTCATTTTTCCAGACCGTCCGTCGCGCGTTGCGATCGGTCCCCTTCATGGAAGACGTGGTCGCGGCCTATTATTGCGCGCTCGATCCCCAGACGCCGGCGGCCAGCCGGGGCATCCTCCTAGCCGCGCTGGCCTATTTCGTCCTGCCAATGGATGTGGTGCCCGATTTCATTCTCGGCCTCGGCTTTACCGATGATATCGCGGTGCTTTGGGCTGCGTTCCGGGCGGTACGCCAGAACATCCGGCCGCAGCATTACCAGCGGGCCCGCGAGACGCTTGGCGACATGAACCGGTAGCGATTTCCCCCTTGGCGAGCACCGCTGCTGCGCCGCATGGCTACGCCTTACCATTCCGTAACAACGACTTGGCATGACTTGCCAAATTGTCGCCCAATTCGTTCCATCATTCACGGGGGCCGGATCAGGCTTTGGTGAAGCGGAAGGTCTGCATCCGGTTTTTGCCAGATGAAGCGCCGAGTGGTGGAGACGTTCTCCTCGGCTTCGTTCTTCGTTAACCGACGATAAACGGCCTTGGCGCTAGTCTGTCGGGTATCATCGCTTCCAGCGTCTTGCCGGCCTCGGCCTCGACCGTGGGAAATCAAACGAACACGCACCGAACGAGCGGGGAATTATGAACCTCAAGAACGTCCTGACGGCCTCCGCGGCCATTCTGATCTTCTCGAGCGCCGCGGGCGCGGCCCAGACCCCGACGCGCATGAACCAGTTCAACGCCTGGGGCACCTATTCCTACGCCGGCAACGGCGGCAAGGTCTGCTACATCCTGTCGACGCCGACCAAGATGGAGCCAGCGAATGTCGATCACGGCGACATCTTCTTCCTGATCTCGCAAAAGCCGGGCCAGGGCGTCTCATACGAGCCGCAAGCGGTGATGGGCTACACGCTCAAGGATGGTTCCAAGGTCACGGTCGACGTCGACGGCAAGGATTATTCGATGTTCGTCAAGGGCGAGTCGGCCTGGATGGAGAACGCCGCCGAGGAGCCCCAGCTGGTCGCCAATCTGCGCGCCGGGAAGGCGATGAAGGTCGACGCCGTGTCGCAGCGCGGCACAAAGACCAGTTACACGTTCTCGCTCTCCGGCGTGACCGCCGCGCTGAAGTCGATCAACGACTGCAAATAGCGCATTCAGCGGCCGTCTCCGGCCCTCGATATCGCAATGAAGCACGACGCTGGGTCCCCGCCCGGCGTTTCGCCGTTGTGGTCCCGGATCTGCCTGAAACCTTGCGCAAATGGCCAGAAGGGGTCATTTGAGGGGGCAATTCCTGTTCCTGACCGTTGATTTCGCCGGCAGCCGCTGGCCGAGGATATGATGCCCGTTTCGCTCGATCTCGCCTCTCCAGCCAACCGCCCGCGCCCTCTGGTCGCGGTTTCGCCGGTCGATGACGGCGAAAAACCGTCGCTTATAGGCCTCGATCGCGACAGCCTCGCCGAGGCGCTGCGCGCGGTCGGCGTGCCCGAAAAGCAACTGCGCATGCGCGTTGCCCAGCTCTGGCATTGGCTCTATGTGCGCGGGGTGGCCGATTTCGGCCAGATGGCGAATGTCGCCGGAGATCTGCGCAACGCGCTCGCCGACGCCTATTCGATCGCGCGGCCGGAGGTCGTCGAGGAGCAGGTCTCGGTCGACGGAACCCGCAAATGGCTGTTCCGCTTTCCGGCGAAAGGCGCCGGGCGCCCGGTCGAGATCGAAACGGTCTACATCCCGGAAGAAGGTCGCGGCACGCTCTGCGTCTCCTCCCAGGTCGGCTGCACACTCACCTGCACCTTCTGCCATACCGGCACCCAGCGCTTGGTTCGCAACCTGACGCCGGACGAGATCGTCGGGCAGATTCTCCTGGCCCGCGAACGGCTCGGCGATTTTCCGGACGCCGCGACGCCCGCCGGCGCGATCGTGCCGTCCGATGGCCGCCTCGTCTCCAATGTCGTGATGATGGGCATGGGCGAGCCGCTGTATAATTTTGACAATGTCCGCCAGGCGCTGGCCGTCGCCACCGACGGCGAAGGCCTGTCGCTGTCGCGGCGGCGCGTGACCCTGTCGACCTCGGGCGTGGTGCCGATGATCGCGAGGGCGGGCGAGGAAATGGGCGTGATGCTGGCCATCTCGCTCCATGCCGTGCGCGACGAATTGCGCGACGAGTTGGTGCCGATCAACAAGAAATATCCGCTGAAGGAACTGCTCGACGCTTGCCGCGCCTATCCGGGGGCGTCCAACGCCCGGCGCATCACCTTCGAATATGTGATGCTGAAGGGCGTCAACGATTCGATGGCGGATGCGAAGGAACTGGTCCGCATCCTCAAGGGCATTCCGGCGAAGATCAATCTGATCCCGTTCAATCCCTGGCCGGGAACGGTCTACGAATGTTCCGACTGGGACCAGATCGAGCGCTTCGCCGACTATGTGAACCAGGCCGGCTACGCTTCGCCGATCCGCACGCCGCGCGGTCGCGACATCTTCGCCGCCTGCGGCCAGCTGAAATCGGAATCCGAGCGGATGAAGAAGAGCGATCGAGTGAAGCTCGAAACGGCACGAATCTCGGAACTCGCGGCCCACTGAGGGCAGAGCACGGCGCCGAGACGCGCCAGCAAAGGAACCCTCTTCGTCGAATGACCGCCGTTCTCCGCTTTCTGTTCGTGATTCCCTTCGGCTTCGTCGCGGCTTGCATGACGGCGGCCTTCGCGATGCTGTGGCCGTTCCTGAACGTTCCCGCCAGCATGGAAGCGAGCGACCCGATCTTCCTGTTCCACACGGTCATCGCCTTCCTCGCCCAATCGGCGCAGATCGGCTCGGTGATCCTGCTGCCGTGGGCGTTGTTCATGGTGGCAAGCGAACTCTTCGGGCTTTCGTCAATACTCCTGCATCTTGCCGCCGGCCTTATTGGTGCGGGCGCGATCCTCGTTACCGCCTACGGGGATAATTTGCCGCATGCGAGCGTCCAAACCGCGATCGTCGTCGCGGCGCTATCGTTCACGCTGATCTACTGGATCGTCGCCGGACGCAGCGCGGGGCGATGGCGCCGCGGCTCCGGGCGGACGACGCCGGCCGCAGAACCGACAATCAAAGGATAAGATTTCATGGCCCGACGCCCGACCAATCCCCGGGACGCCGCCGAGGCGGCCTTCAAATCCGCCACGACGACGCCGGAGCGAATGAAGGAATCCCTCTCCGCCATCCCGACAGGCCGGGAGATGGTGTCCCTGCGCATCGACCGCGACGTGCTGGCGCATTTCCAGGAGGACGGTCCGGGTTGGCAGGAGCGCATCAACGCCGCGTTGCGGAAATCGGCCGGGCTTTAGTTCTCCACAGGGCACGGCCTCCGCGTCTTGCGCCTAGCACGTATTGCAGCAGGTTGGCCCTATGATCACCATCCATCATCTCAACAATTCCCGTTCGCAGCGCGTGCTTTGGCTGCTTGAGGAGCTCGGCGTCGCCTATGAGGTGAAGCGTTACGAGCGCACCAAGGATATGCAGGCGCCGAAAGAGCTCAAGCAGATTCACCCGCTCGGCAAGTCGCCGGTACTGACCGAGGACGGCCGGACGATCGCGGAGACCGGCGCCATCGTCGAATACATCCTGGCGCGATATGGCAATGGACGGCTGATGCCGGCGGAGGGAACGGACGATTACTGGAACGCCCGCCATTTCCTGCATTACGCCGAAGGCTCGGCGATGCCGCCGCTGTTCCTGATCCTCATTCTGCAGATGATCCCGGAACGGGCACCGTTCTTCATCAGGCCGATCCTGAAGACCTCGTTGGCCAAGGTCGACGCGATGCTGGTGCGGCCACAGATCGCGCTGCATCTCGACCATTGGGAGAAGGCGATCGGCGACAGTGGCTGGTTCGCCGGGCCGGAGCTTTCCATCGCCGACATCATGATGAGCTTTCCGGTCGAGGCGGCCGCCCACCGCTTCGGCTACGACGACCGCCCGAAGCTGCGCGACTTCCTGCTGCGTATCCACGACCGGCCAGCCTATCGACGCGGCCTCAAGCGCGGCGGCCCCTACGCCTACGCCTGAGGGCGATCAGCGCCAGGCGACCAGCACCGCCCCACCCATGATGAGGACGACGCCGAGCCAGTTCGTCCACGACAAGCGCTCGCCGAGAAAGGCCGCGCCGAAGACGGCGACGAGGACGACGCTCAGCTTGTCGACGGGCGCGACGGCCGAGGCGGGTCCGAGCTTCAGCGCCCGGAAATAGCACAGCCACGACGCGCCAGTCGCCAGTCCCGACAAGGCGAGAAAGACGAGGCTGCGACGGGACAACTCGGCGGGTGGCTGCCATTGTCCGGTCAGGCTCACGATCGCCGCCAGTAGCACCACGACGACCACCGTCCGCAGGAAGGTCGCGAGATCGGAGTTGATCCCCTCGACGCCGATCTTCGCCAGAATCGCCGTGGCAGCAGCGAACATGGCGGCCAGCACCGCCCAGAACTGCCAGGATTGCGCGAAGCCGAGCGATGTCGGGTGCGACGCCATGTCAGCGACCCTGCGTCAGGAGAATCCGCACGGCGAAAGCAGAGAACACGCTGGCGAACAGCCAGTCGATCGCCCGCATCACCTTCGGGCGGCGCTTCAGCGCGGCGGCGAAACGATCGGCGGTAAGAATCATCGCGACGCTCATCGGCACCGCCAGCACGATGAAAAACAGGCCGAGGAAGAACAGCTTGCCGATGACATCGGCATCGCGCGCCGAGACGAATTGCGGCAGGAAGGTCACGAAAAACAGGACGATCTTCGGGTTGAGCAGATTGATGCCAAGCCCGGTCAGCCAGTTCGAGAGGAGGCTGTGGGGCCGCCCCGCCGCCTTGCCGTCGAGCTTGAAGGTCGAGCCGCCGCGGATTGCCTGCACCGCCAGATAGACGAGATAGCCGGCACCGACGATCTTCAGCGCCAAAAACGCCTGCGGCGAAGCCGCGATCAGGGCGGAAATACCGAAGGCGGCCAAGCTCGTATGAACGACGATGCCGGAGGCCGCGCCCAGCATGGCGGCCATGCCCGCTGCCCGGCCCTCGGACAGCGTGCGGCCTAAAAACAGCGTCATGTCCGGCCCCGGCGTGATGGTCAGCACGAAGGCGGCGAGCATAAAGGCCAAAAGCGTCGGAAGCTCGGGGATGAAGGTCATGTCACATGTCTCGTTTCAATGCCGTCGGTCTGCGAGGGCTGACAATGCAAGCTGCTTTTCTCGATCCGGTATCGACCGATACGCTCCGCGCGCCACCCGGAATTCGCCGAAGGCGAGCGGACGCTTCGCGTGAAGCGGTTTCCCTACCGGCCTGCTTTGCGCTAGAGGCGTGGCGAAGCGCAAGACGAAAGAGTTCCAATGGCACAAACCCGCGACGTCAAGAAGGTCGTTCTCGCCTATTCCGGCGGCCTCGACACCTCGATCATCCTGAAATGGCTGCAGACCGAATACGGCGCGGAGGTGGTCACCTTCACGGCCGATCTCGGCCAGGGCGAGGAACTCGAGCCGGCCCGCCGCAAGGCGGAAATGCTCGGCATCAAGGAAATCTACATCGAGGATCTGCGCGAGGAGTTCTGCCGCGACTTCGTCTTTCCGATGTTCCGCGCCAACGCCGTCTATGAGGGCACTTATTTGCTCGGTACCTCGATCGCCCGGCCGCTGATCTCCAAGCGCCTCGTCGAGATCGCGCGCGAGACCGGTGCCGACGCAATCGCCCACGGCGCCACCGGCAAGGGCAACGACCAGGTGCGGTTCGAGTTGGCCGCCTACGCCCTCGACCCGGACATCAAGGTCATCGCCCCCTGGCGCGAATGGGAGTTCAAGTCGCGTACCGATCTGATCGACTTCGCCGAAAAGAACCAGATCGTCGTGTCCAAGGACAAACGCGGCGAGGCACCCTTCTCGGTCGACGCCAACCTCCTGCACTCCTCCTCCGAGGGCAAGGTGCTGGAGGACCCCGCGGAAGAGCCGCCGCACTACGTCTTCCAGCGCTCGGTCAGCCCGGAGGAAGCGCCGGACAAGGCGACGACGATCGAAATCGGCTTCGCCAAGGGCGATCCCGTCTCGATCGACGGCAAGACGCTGAAGCCACATGAGTTGCTCGCCGCGCTCAACGACCTCGGCCGCGACAACGGCATCGGCCGCCTCGATCTGGTCGAGAACCGCTTCGTCGGCATGAAGAGCCGCGGCATCTACGAGACCCCTGGCGGCACCATCCTTCTCGCCGCCCACCGGGCGATCGAATCGATCACCCTCGATCGCGGCGCGGCGCATCTGAAGGACGAGCTGATGCCGCGCTATGCCGAACTGATCTATAACGGCTTCTGGTTCTCTCCCGAGCGCGAGATGCTGCAGGCGGCGATCGACCGCAGCCAGGAACACGTCGAGGGAACGGTGCGGCTGAAGCTCTACAAGGGCAACGTCATCGTCATCGGCCGGACCTCGCCGCAATCGCTCTATTCCGACGAACTCGTCACCTTCGAGGACGACCACGGCGCCTACGACCAGAAGGACGCGGCCGGCTTCATTCGCCTGAACGCCCTGCGGCTCAGGACGCTGGCCAAACGCGCGGGGCGGTAGGCGCGGCGCGGAGAACGCAGCGTTTCATTGATGTCATAGAGCGCGGCGTCCATATCGGGGTCCACCATAGACAAGGGCCCGCCATGATCCCCTATTCCGTTCTCGACCTGTCGCCGATCCCGGAGGGCTCCACAGCCGCCGAAGCGCTGGCAAACTCCGCCGACCTCGCCCGACACGCCGAATCCCTCGGCTATCTGCGCTTCTGGATGGCCGAGCACCACAACATGACCGGCATCGCCAGCGCCGCGACCGCCGTCGCGCTCGGCCATGTCGCAAGCCAGACGACGACCATCCGGATCGGCGCCGGTGGCGTCATGCTGCCGAACCACGCGCCGCTGGTCATCGCCGAGCAGTTCGGCACGCTGGCGACGCTCTATCCGGGCCGGGTCGATCTCGGCCTCGGCCGCGCGCCGGGGACCGACCAGCCGACCGCGCGGGCGCTGCGCCGCAGCCTCGACAATTCCGATAATTTCCCCCAGGACGTCATGGAGCTGATGGCCTATTTCGAGGAGGCTGAGCCGAACCAGAAAATCCGGGCGGTGCCGGGCACGGGAACCCACGTTCCGGTCTGGATTCTCGGCTCCAGCCTGTATGGGGCCCAGCTCGCCGCGCATCTCGGCCTGCCTTACGCCTTCGCCTCGCATTTCGCGCCGGGCGCGCTGGATCAGGCCGTCGAGGACTATCGCCAGACCTATCGCCCGTCGGCGCGTTGGCCGAAGCCGCATTTCATGCTGGCGATCAATGTCTTCGCCGCCGCGAGCGACGAGGAAGGCCGCGTGTTGAAATCATCGATGCAACAGGCCTTCGTCAATCTGCGCACCGGTGAGCCCGGACCCCTGCCGCCCCCGGTCGAGGACTTCGCGGAGCGCGTCGCCCCGGCGGCCAAGGCGATGGTCGACGAAGCCCTTTCCGTCGCGGCGACCGGCTCGCAGGAGACCGTCCGTCATGAACTGGCGCGCTTCGTCGAAACCTATGCCCCCGACGAGGTGATCCTCACCGGCCAGATCCACGATCATGCGGCGCGCAAACGCTCCTTCGAGATCGCGGCAGAAGCGATGCGCGAGATCGCCAACACCCGCGACGCCGCCGAGTAGGAACAGGCTCCACAATCCGGCCACTTCGCCCGCGCGTGGCGCATGGCCGCAACGCCTGACGCAAATCCTCCGCCCGATGACCGACATTCCCTTCTCAATTCGGCGTCACTGGGCTAGGCGATACACGCGCCCGTGATCTTGACGTCCCAGCGGTCGCGAACAAGGCAGACCCTCCCGCCCGACGGTATATCGGGAGGATTGTGGAGAAGGCATGATCGAGAAGCGGCTCGTGTTCGTGTTCCCCGGTTTCGAGCCGATGCTGGCCCCGGCTCATATGGAACGGTTTTGGCGGGCGGCCGAACGCTCGGCGGCCGTATGGCAGGCCGATCTGCGGCTGGACGGCGCTCCGGGTGCGCCCACACTGTTTCCGTCGCTGCGGGCAGACCTTTCGGGCTCCGGCTGGCGCACGGAAACCGAACTGGTCTTCTGCGACTGGGGCGATCTCATTCTCGCCTACGCCGCACGCCCGGCAATCGAGCGATTGTCCAGCGGATTGCTGGCGTTGGCCGACTTCCTCGTGACCGGCACGGTCTTCCGCTATTGCCAGGTGAGCTGGCGCTACGCCTTCTTCTTCGCCTTTCCGATTGCCGTCATGACGGCGGCCATCTGGATAGGTTGGGCAGTCCATGCCGCGCTGACAGCCCTGTTGCCGGGACTTGCCGGCTCCGCGACCGGTTTCGTCCTGGGTTTGTTGGCCGCGCTGGCGCTGCTCTTTCTCGCGGAGCGGCGATGGCATCTTCTGACCGCCCTGGACGATTGGGCCTTGGCCCGCGACCTTTGCCGCGAGCGCAACCCCGCCCTGTCGGCGCGGATCGCACGACAGGCCGAGGAAATCGCCGCACGGGCGGCAGCGAGCGACGCGGGCGAGATCGTCGTCGCCGCCCACAGCCTCGGCGCCAGCTTCGCGGTCCTCGCCCTGGACCGGGCGTTGTCGGGCGATCTGAAGACCGACCTGCGCTGGCATATCCTCACCGTCGGCTCCAGCTTGATGAAGACGACGCTGCATCCGGCCGCCAAGACGCAACGCGCGGCCGTGCGACGGCTCGTTGCCGACCACCGCATCGCCTGGACCGATTGCCAGGGCCTGTCGGACCCGATCAATTTCTACAATTCGAACCCGGCCACGTCGCTCGGCATTCGGGAGGGGCGCATCCCGGTCGCCGTGCGCGTCCACTTCAAGCGGCTCGTCTCGCCTCAGACCTACCGGCGCATCAAGCGCGACTTCTTTCGCCTGCATCGGCAGTTCGTGCTCGCGGTCGAGCGCCGCTGCCCCTATTCCTTCCACATGCTGCTGCTCGGGCCCCGCCCCCTCGCGGACTTCGCCGAGACCAGGACCGTCGACGTCCCGCCGCTTGCGCCCGCCGCGTGCGAGGGAGCCGCTCCATGAGTCCCGCTTTGGCCGGTTCGGTCGCCTGGGTGCTGATGGTCGTCGGCTGGTACGTCATCCGCTATCCGTTCGAACGGCGCGCCAAGCGGCGGCGGGTCGAGCGCACGCGCCGCGGCCCCGCCGAGTCCCTTCGCATGGCGATCTCGCTGACCGGGCTCGGCATCCTGCCCGCGATCAATGTCGCCACCGGCTGGCCGGAGATCGCCCGCAGCGAGCCATCCTGGGGGCGGATCGCGCTCGGCCTCGCCGCGATGGCGCTGGCGCTGGTCCTGTTCCGCAAGACCCACAAGGCGCTGGGCAAGATGTGGTCGGTCTCGCTCGACATCCGCGAAAAGCACGAACTGGTCACCTCCGGCATTTACAGGCGGCTGCGCCATCCCATGTACAGCGCCTTCTGGGCGATGGCGTTGGCGCAGGCGCTGCTGGTGCCCAACTGGATCGCCGGGCCCGCCGGCCTTATCGGCTTCGGCATCCTCTTCGCCGCCCGGATCGGCCCGGAAGAGCGGATGATGGAAGAGACCTTCGGCGACGCCTATCGCGCCTACAAGGCGCGGACGGCGCGGATTATCCCCGGCATCTTCTGACGCGCTCTGCGCCTGAATCGTGCTCGCTGGCTGGTGTTTTGCCGGCTCCAAAGTCCCATATGATGGGCGACGCTGGTCGGCGCATATCCTGTTCGCACGCCGCCTCGCCGGTCGACGCTGAAATGGAGAGCCGCGAATGTCCTGGTCCCTCACCCTGGGCCGGCTGTTCGGATCCGAGATTCGGATCCACATCACCTTCCTGATGCTGCTGGCCTGGATCGGCGTCGCAGCCTACCAGCGGGGCGGTGCCGCCGCCGCCATCGCCAGCCTCGCCTTCATCATCGCGATCTTCGCCTGCGTCGTCGCACACGAGTTCGGCCACGCCCTCGCCGCGCGGCGCTACGGCATCAAGACGCCGGACATCACGCTGCTGCCGATCGGCGGCATTGCTCGGCTTGAGCGGATGCCGGAACGGCCACGCGAGGAGATCGTCGTCGCGCTTGCCGGCCCCGCCGTCAACGTCGTCATCGCGGCGGTGCTGATCGTCTTTCTCGGCGCCAACTTCGACCCTGAAAGCCTGGCGGCGCTCGAAAGCCCCAATGCGGGTTTTCTGGCGCGAATCGCGACGATCAACGTCTTTCTCGTCCTGTTCAACCTGATCCCGGCCTTCCCGATGGACGGCGGGCGCGTGCTGCGCGCCCTGCTGGCGCTCAAATTCGACCGCCCGACGGCGACGCGCTACGCCGCGCGCGCCGGCCAGTTCCTCGCCTTCGGCTTCGGTTTCTGGGGGTTGTCAACCGGCAACGTCTTCCTCGTCTTCATCGCCGTCTTCGTCTATGTAGCCGCCGCCAGCGAGAGCTATCAGGTCGGCGTCGATGACGCGGCGCGCTCGGTCTCGGCGCATGAGGTGATGATCACCAAATTTGAGAGTCTCGGCCCGACGGCGAGCCTCGCCGACGCCGCCGAGGCGCTGATCCGCACCACCCAGCACGAGTTTCCGGTGGTCGACGGCGGCGGAAAGCTGCGCGGCGTGCTCACCCAGAAGGCGCTGATCGCGGCACTGGCCCGGTCGGGACGCGAGACGCCGGTCATGGAGGTCATGATCAAGGACGTGCCGCTGGTGCGCGAGCACGCGGCGCTGTCATTCGCCTTGAAGACGATGCGGGAACGCGGCGCCGGTGTCATCGGCGTCATTGATCAGGCTGGACGATTCATCGCCTACATCACCCAGGAAAACATCGCCGAATATCTGATGCTCGCGAAGGCCGGCGGCGTCGACCGGCCGAAGCCGGCCACGCGCACCGAAGCCGGCCCGTTCTGAGCCGCGGCGCGCGTCCCTTCACTCCCGCGCGTCGCGGGGCAGCGGCGGGGCCGGTACCCTTGGCCGGGGCTCCGGTTCGACGACATGCGGATGGGCGCGATAGACCGCATAGGCGCCGATCGCGATGACGCCGAGGCCGGGCACGACGACCTGCGTCGCCAGCACCGGTTCGCCGATCATCGCGGCGATGACCCCGCCGACGAGGCCGGCACCCATTTGAATGAACCCCGTCATCGCCGCGGCGGCGCCCGCCATATGCGGAAACGGCGCCAGCGAAGCCGTGGTCATTGCCGGCATGACGAAGGCGATGCCGAAAGCATAAAGGCCGACAGGCCCCATGATCGAGAGATAGGACACCGGCAGCGCCGCGATCGAGACGGCGAGCGAGAGGCTCCCGGCGGCGATGAAGCCGAGTCCGACCGGTACGAGCCGATGGGCGCCGGTGCGCGGCATCAAAAAGCGCACGGCGAGCGAACCGGAAAAGAACATGCCGGACTGCCCGAGCATGCCGATGCCGAATTGGGTCGGCGTCAGGCCGGCGCGGTCGATGAGCACAAAGGGCAGCACGGTCGCCAGCGTATAGAGCGCGCCGACCGAGCCGGCGACGGTCAGGCTGGTAGCCATGAAGTGCCGGTTGGTGACGAGTTGGCCGTAGGAACGAGCGATCGCGCGCGGGCGAATACGCGACCGGTCGGGTATTACGGTTTCGCGCATGAAGCCGAGCGTCACCGCGACGACGGCGAGGCCGCAGACCAACATGCCGACGAAGATCGCCCGCCAGCCGGCGAGAGCGAGCAGGAGGCCACCGATCGTCGGCGAGACCGCGGGGCCGATGGCGAGGATGATGCCGATCGTGTTCATGATCCGCGACGAGGTTTCGCCGGTGAACTGATCGCGGACGATGGCGCGCGATGTCGCGACCCCGACGGACGCGCCGACCCCCTGCAGCAGGCGCGCGGCCAGCAGCGTCTCGACGTTGGGCGCGACAACTGCAAGCATCGAGCCGGCCAGATAGATGGTGATGAAGCCGAGCGTGGTAATCCGGCGGCCGAATGCGTCCGAGACCGGCCCACAGACCAGCTGGGTGAGGGCGAAACCGGCGAAATAGACGGCGAGCGTCAGTTTGATCAGCGAGTCGGTCGTGCCGAATTCGGCGACCAAGGTCGGCATCGCCGGCGTGTACAGCGCCAGCGAGATAGGCCCGATCGCGACCAGGCAGCCGCCGACGAGGCTGGTCCGCCGCTCGGACATCAGCGGCGAGCGGGCGGAAGAGACGGTCAAGCGGGGCGATCCGTTATTGGAGGCTCAAACGGCGACGCACGGCCGCGCCAAAGCGACCGTTCCGCGTCCCCTCGTGCCCTATCCCAATCCGGCAGCCGGGAAAACCCGCCAGTTTGTGCGGTCTATGCGGCGCCGCGCAGCGGCTGCTCGGCCGGCATCTCGCCCAGAACCTGCGGATCGTTGGTCAGATTGGCCCGCATCATCTGCAGCGCGGAACCGAGGAACTTGCGCTCATCCTCACTGAGGCCGGTCACCGTGCGTTCGTAAACCGCGAGCGCCACCGGTCGAGCCTCCTCGAACACCTGCTCGGCAGCCTTTGTCGGCGCGATCACCTTGGCGCGCCGATCGGTCGGATCGACGGTGCGGGTGATCAACCCGCGTATTTCCAGTCGGTCGAGATAGGCCGACAGGGTCATCGGCTCGACGCCCATGCGCTCGGCCAGCACCGCTTGGCGGGACCCCTCGTAACGTGCCACATAGGCAAGCGCCCGAATTTCCCCGGGCGTCAGTGCTAGGCCGGCTTCCTCGACAGCCTTTTCGAAGGCTTGTCGATAAAGCCGGGCGATGTCGACCACGACGAAGCCGAGTGCATTTCCTGGTAGTAGTTGTGACATGATAGCAAAGGTCCCGTTTCAGTCGTCTTGTCGATGTGAGCCTACCGGAAACGTTACGTCAGGACCGGCACAACCCCATTTTCGCATTATCTGCCTGCCGAAGCGGTACGTCTATAAGGCTTTCGACCAAAAGGCCGAACTGTTCCGTCGAGCATCGCCTCAATACAACAAGGTTTTCTCATGCCCGATCGCGGAATCACTGCCTCGCAGGATGCAGCCTTCACGTTTAATTTACCGTCTGGGCGTCTCGACTTCGGCACAATCGACCCTTCCGGTTTCCCCGACGCGTTTCGCGCGGCGATGGCGGAGCACCTCGCCGAAATTGCCGCGATAGCCGAAAACCCCGCCGCGCCTAGCTTTATCAACACCTTGGCCGCGATGGAGGGCTCCGGCAGACGTCTCGACGCCGTGGCTCGGACCTTTTTCGCACTCGCGGGAGCTCATACCAACGCGGAGTTGCAGGCGGCCGAGCGCGAGATTTCCCCGGCGCTTTCCCGCCATGCCTCGGCGATCGCGCTGAATGCCGGACTCTTCGCGCGGGTCGATGCCGTCGCCCAAAACAGCGTCGAAATGTCGCGTCTCGCACCGGAAGATGCGCGGCTGTTAAAGCGTGTTCACAGCGGATTTGTTCGTGGCGGCGCGAATCTTCAGGGGGCCGACCGCGAAAGGCTGGCCGAGATCGACGCTGAACTGGCCTCGCTCGGCACGCGCTTTTCCCAGAACATCCTGGCCGACGAGCGCGACTGGCTGCTGCCGCTCGCCAAGCGCGACCTCTCCGGCTTGCCGGATTTCCTCGTCTCGTCCATGGACGGGGTCGCGGCGGAGCGTCGTATCGACGGCTACGGGCTGACCCTGTCGCGCTCCCTTGTCGTGCCGTTCCTGACCTATTCCAACCGGCGCGATCTGCGCGAGACCGCGTTCCGCGCCTGGACCAGCCGCGGCGAGAATGACGGGCCGTCCGACAACCGGCAGATCATGGCCGACATCCTGCGGCTTCGCGGCGAAAAGGCGAAGCTGCTCGGATATCAAAGCTACGCCGCCTACAAGCTCGACGACCAGATGGCCAAGACGCCGGGTGCCGTCCGCGCTCTGCTCGAAGAGGTCTGGGGCCATGCCAAGGCGCGGGCGGCGGACGACGCCGAAGCGCTCCGCGCCCTCGCGGCGGCGACTGGCGACAACCACGCGCTGGAGCCCTGGGATTGGCGCTATTATGCCGAGAAGCGCCGCCGCGCCGCCTTCGATCTCGATGAGGCGGAACTGAAGCCGTATTTCCAGCTCGACCGCATGATCGACGCCGCCTTCGACGTCGCCGGCCGGCTGTTCGGCCTGACCTTCGAGCCGGCGCCCGACGCCCGGGCCTGGCACCCGGACGTGAAGGCCTGGGCCGTCCGCGACCGGACCGGCCGTGAGCGCGGGCTTTTTCTCGGCGATTATTTCGCGCGCGCCTCCAAGCGCTCCGGGGCCTGGATGAGCGCGTTGCGCGGCCAGCACAAGCTCGATGGCGGCCAGACGCCGATCATCTACAATGTCTGCAATTTCGCCAAGCCGAACCAGGGCGAGCCAGCGCTGCTGTCGCTCGACGACGCCCGCACCCTGTTCCACGAATTCGGCCACGCCCTGCATGGCCTGCTCTCGGACGTGACCTGGCCATCACTGGCCGGAACCGCCGTCGCCCGCGACTTCGTCGAGCTGCCGTCGCAGCTCTACGAACACTGGCTGACCGTTCCCGAAGTGCTGGAGAAACACGCCCGCCACGCCGAAACCGGGGAAACGTTACCCAAGGCGCTGCTCGACAAGCTTACCGCCGCGCGGACCTTCGATGCCGGCTTCGACACGGTCGAATACACCGCCTCGGCCCTGATCGATCTCGGTCTGCACGAGGCCGAAACCGTTCCGGACAAGCCGCTGGAGGCCGAGCGGGCCATGCTGGAGGCCCTCGGCATGCCGCGCGCGATCGTCATGCGCCACCGCTCGCCGCATTTCGCCCACATCTTCTCCGGCGACGGCTATTCGGCGGGCTATTACTCCTACATGTGGTCGGAAGTGCTCGACGCGGATGCCTTCGAGGCGTTCGGCGAGACGGGCGACCCGTTCGATCGCGCCACTGCGGACAAGCTGCTGACGCATATCTACTCGGCCGGCAATTCGCGCGATGCGGCCGAGCTCTACACCGCTTTTCGCGGCCGCATGCCGACCACCGAGGCGCTGTTGAAAAAGCGCGGCTTCGTCGCGGAGTAGGGCAAGGCGATCGGCGGCTATGCGGCGGTCGGCAAGCTGGCATCGAGCAGCCGACAGACTTGTAGCGAGGCACCGCGCGATCTGGTAAATTGGTCCGTCGCAATGGGACCGACGACGATGGCCCGACCGATACGCCGCCTCGCCGCAATTTTATCGATGGATGTGGAAGGCTTTTCCGGCCTTGTCGAAGCCGACGAGGCCGCCGCCCTCCGCGCCGTCGTGCATACCTATCGCGAGCGCGTGCTCCCGACGATTGGCGAATTTGGCGGCACGGTGTTCAAGACCACCGGCGACGGCCTGCTGGCGGAATTCGCGAGCGCCGTCAGCGCGGTCAAATGGACCGCCAGCTTCCAGCGTGCGATGGCCGCGGACGAACCCGATGATGCGCCGCTGCGCGTGCGCACCGGGATCGTCATCGGCGACGTGGTGGTGTCGGACGACGACCGGTTCGGCGGGGGTGTCAACATGGCAGCGCGGGTGCAAGGGCTCTCGCCCGTCGGCGGCATGGCGATCTCGCGGGGGGTCTTCGAGTATCTGACCGGCAAGACCGATCTTTATTTCACCGACATCGGCGAGCGGGTTCTCAAGGGGCTGGCCGGCCGCCATCGGATCTGGGTGTGGGACCCGAAGATCGTCGGGGTCAGCCGCCGCAGCCCGGTCGCCGTCCCCGACCCGGCGACACACCCCTCTATCGCGGTCCTGCCCTTCGACAATTTGAGCAGCAATGCCGAGCGCGACAGCTTCATCGAGGGCATGGTCGAGGAAATCACCGCCAGCCTGTCCCGGGTCCGGGAATTCCTCGTCATTGCCCGGCACTCGGCCTACGCCTATCAGGGACGGTCACTCGACGTGCGGGCCATCGCCACCGAGCTCGGTGTCCGCTACCTGCTTGAAGGCAGCGTGCGGTTTGCCGGGGAGCGGATGCGCGTCTCGCTACGCCTCGTCGACGGCGAGACCGCCATGCAGATATGGAGCGACCGGATCGAGGCGGAGATCGCCGACGTGTTCGAGGTGCAGGACAACATCGCTGAACTGGTCTCCGGGGCGCTGCATCCGACGATCCGCCAGGCCGAGGTCGAGCGCTCCCGTCGCAAGGCGCCGGAGAGTCTCGTCGCCTACGACCTCGTCATGCGGGCGCTACCGCATTTGTGGGCGCATCGGCGGGAGGAGAACACACGTGCCATCGCGCTGCTCGGCGAAGCGCTGACGCTGGAGCCCGGCAACGGCCGGGCAGCGGCCATCTGCGCCTGGGCGCACGCCCAGCACATCGTCTACAACTGGTCGGAGGATTTTGCCGTCGAACGCGCCGCCGGACGCGCGCATCTGGAAGCCACGGCGGGACAGATCGACGACGACCCGCTGGCGCTGACCGCCGCCGCCACCGCGATCATGCTGACCGACGGCGCGCTGGACCGGGCCAACGCGCTGATCGACCGGGCGCTCGACATCGACGTCAATCATGCCTGGGCGTGGACCCGCCGGGGTTTCGCGCGCGTTTATGCCGGCCGGGCGGAGGAAGCGTTCGCCTGTTTCGAGCGCTCGATGCGGCTATCGCCCCGCGACCCCTTCAGCTTCAATTCGATCGTGGGAATGGGTCTGTCGCATTTTGCCGCTGGCCGGCCGGCGGAAGCGGCCCGCTGGACACGACGGGCGCTGGCTGAAAAGCCCGGGATGACCTGGCCGCTACGTGACCTGGCGACCTTTCTGGCGTCGGCCGGCGAGATGGAGGACGCACGCCGCGCCCTTCTGGCTTTCCTCGCGATCAGACCGGACGTCACCGCCGCCACCGTGCGGGACGCCCTACACTTCATGGAGCCGGCGCTACTCGACCGCTATGTCGGAGGCCTCCTCGCCGCGGGCCTTCGCGATGAACCGGCCCCGCCGGCGCGGCTGGTCCATGGTTGAGGCCAGGGTCGACCGCCGGCGGAAATCGTGGCGGTCGGTAAAGGCCAAGTCGCCTTTCCGGCATTGGCATCTTTCGCAATTGCACAAAATGCTGTAGGAGGGCGTCCAGATCAGCGCCGGGCGGACATTTGAGGTGTCGGCCGCGGCCTTAACTTGTTTCCGGTGACAATCATGAAGCTCCGCAACATCGCGATTATCGCGCACGTCGACCATGGCAAGACGACTCTCGTCGACAAGCTGCTGGCCCAATCCGGCTCATTCCGCGAGAACCAGCGCCAGGAAGACCGTGCGATGGACTCCAACGATCTGGAGAAGGAGCGCGGCATCACCATCCTGGCCAAGGCGACTTCGGTCGAGTGGAAGGATACCCGCATCAACATCGTCGATACGCCGGGCCACGCCGATTTCGGCGGCGAGGTGGAGCGTATCCTCAACATGGTCGATGGCGCCGTCATCCTGGTCGACGCGTCGGAAGGCCCGATGCCACAGACGAAATTCGTACTCGGCAAGGCGCTCAAGGTCGGATTGAAGCCGATCGTGGCAATCAACAAGATCGACCGCTCCGACGAGCGCCATCAGGAAGTGCTCAACGAGATCTTCGACCTGTTCGTCGCGCTCGACGCCACCGAAGAGCAGCTCGACTTCCCGGTGCTGTACGGCTCGGGCCGTGGCGGCTGGATGGCCGAGGAGCCGGAAGGCCCGCAGGACAAGGGCCTCGAGCCGCTGTTCGATTTGATCCTCAAGCATGTCCCAGAGCCGGACACCGCCAGCAAGGATGAGCCGTTCAAGATGATCGGCACGATCCTGGAGGCGAACCCCTTCCTCGGCCGGCTGATCACCGGTCGCATCCAGTCGGGCTCGATCAAGCCAAACCAAGCGGTCAAGGTGCTGCATGGCGACGGCAAGCTGCTGGAAACCGGCCGCATCTCGAAAATCCTTGCCTTCCGCGGCCTTGAGCGGGTGCCGCTCGAATTTGCCGAGGCGGGCGACATCGTCGCGATCGCCGGCCTGTCCAAGGGCACGGTCGCCGACACCTTCTGCGACCCGGCGGTCACCGAGCCGCTGCACGCGCAACCGATCGATCCGCCGACGGTGACGATGTCCTTCATCGTCAACGATTCCCCGCTCGCCGGCACCGAGGGCGACAAGGTGACGAGCCGCATCATCCGCGACCGTCTCCTGAAGGAGGCCGAAGGCAATGTCGCGCTGAAGATCGACGAGGCGGACGACAAGGATTCCTTCTACGTCTCCGGTCGCGGCGAGCTGCAGCTCGCCGTGCTGATCGAGACGATGCGCCGCGAGGGTTTCGAGCTCGGGATCTCGCGTCCGCGCGTCGTCATGAAAGAGGGCGAGAACGGCGAAACCCTGGAGCCAATCGAGGAAGTCGTCATCGACGTCGACGAGGAGCATTCCGGCATCGTCGTCCAGAAGATGAGCGAGCGCAAAGCCGAGATGATCGAGCTGCGCCCCTCCGGTGGCGACCGCCAGCGTCTGGTGTTCCACGCCCCGACGCGCGGCCTCATCGGCTATCAGTCGGAGCTGTTGACCGACACCCGCGGCACGGCGATCATGAACCGCCTGTTCCATTCCTACGCGCCCTTCAAGGGCACGCTTCCCGGCCGCAACACCGGTGTGTTGATCTCCAACGACACTGGCGAGAGCGTCGCCTTCGCCATGTTCAACCTGGAAGATCGCGGCCCGATGGTCATCGATGCCGGCGTCAAGGTCTATGCCGGCATGATTATCGGCATCCACACCCGTGAGAACGATCTGGAAGTGAACGTTCTCAAGGGCAAGAAGCTGACCAACATGCGCGCTTCCGGCAAGGACGAGGCGATCAAGCTGACGCCACCGATCCGCATGACGCTGGACCGGGCGCTGTCCTGGATTCAGGACGACGAGTTGGTCGAGGTGACGCCGAAGACGATCCGGCTGCGCAAGATCTATCTCGACTCGAACGAGCGCAAGCGCTTCGACAAGAGCCGCAAGGCGGCTTGATCGCCTGGCGCTTAAGACCAAGCGGCCCTCTATGCTGACGAAAAAACGGGTGCCTGCTCTCGCGGGCACCCGTTTTTCGTCGGCACGGCTTGGGAGGTCGCGCGATCAAACGCGTTACGCGGCCGCCACTTGCGAGCTGGCCGCCTCGGCCGCCTCGCCGCGGTAATAATTCTGCGCCGCCGCGACGCCGGATCCGAGCTCGATCCGTGCGCCGACGTCGACCAGCGCCATCTCGGCAATGCTCAGCGCGGTCAGGCACATCCCCGCATTGAGATCGCCGAGATGGCCGATACGGAACACCTTGCCCGATAATTGCGCGAGCCCGCTGCCGAATGAGGTTTCGTAGCGCTCATAGGCGATCTTGAGCACCGCGTTGGCATCGACGCCCTCCGGCACGCGAATGGCCGAGACCGTGTCCGAATACCATTGCGGCGCCACCGCCTGAAGCTTCAGCCCCATGCCGGCGACACCGCGCCGGACGCCTTCGGCCAGCCGGTGATGGCGGGCGAAGACATTGTCGAGCCCTTCCTCGAACAGCATGTCGAGCGCGACCCTTAGCCCGTGGAAGAACTGCGTCGGCGGCGTATAGGGGAAATAGCCCTGATCGTTGGTCGCGATCATGTCGGCGAAGGAGAAGTAGCACCGCTCCATCTTCGGGCGGTTGTCCCGATACGCGGCCATGGCTTTTTCCGATACCGACAGGAACGACAGTCCGGCCGGTAGCATGAAGCCCTTCTGCGAGCCGGCGACGGCCAGATCGACGCCCCATTGGTCCTGGCGAAAATCGATCGAGGCGATCGACGAGACGCCGTCGACGAAGATCAGCGCAGGGTGCGAATGGGCGTCGAGCAGCTTGCGGAGCCCGGCGATGTCCGAGGCCACGCCGGTCGCCGTTTCATTCTGGGTGGCGAAGACTGCCCTGATCTCGTGCGCCTTGTCGGCGGCGATGACGCGCTCGTATTCGTCCAATGGCACGCCGGCGCCCCATTGGACGTCGATCGCCGTCACGTCGAGGCCGAGGCGGATCGCCATATCCACCCACAGATGCGAGAACTGGCCGAAGCGCGACATCAGCACCTTGTCGCCGCGCGCGAGCGTGTTCTGGATAGCCGCCTCCCAGGCGCCCGTCCCCGAGGAGGGGTACATGAAAACGCGGCCGTCCTTGTTTTGAAAGACCTTCTTCAGGTCGCGGAACAGCGGCAAGGTCAGTTCGGGCAAGTCCGGGGAGCGCTGATCCTCCATCGGCACGTTCATGGCGCGACGGACGCGCTCGGGAACGTTGGTCGGGCCGGGGATGAACAGATGTCGGATACCGTGCTTCAAGATGACCTCCCATAAACCGGGATCGCGTGCGTTCGCACACGTCTTCGCCGGTTTTTCTCGATCGTACCCCTCCCTCCCCTATAGACATACTTTCAAATTCTGTCGTCGGCGTAAGCTTTTCTTATCCATCATCGGCGGATGTCGGCACCCTCGACGCACGGTTGTGGACAGCGGGCGCGGGATCGCTATCCAGTCACCCAAGATAACGACAACGAAAAGCGAGCGGGGAAATGGGTCTTCTTTCCGGTATCATGGGACTGACCAGCGACGCCGATATCGACGAGGTGCGGAGCGACCTCGACCCGATTCTGCTGGCTGACGAAGACGTTGATTTGGCGTTTCGAGTCGTCCGCGATCTGTTCGTGTTCACCGATCTTCGCCTGATCATCGTCGACAAGCAGGGCATGACCGGCCGCAAACGGCATATCCAAACGATCCCCTATCGCTCGATCACCATGTTCGCGATCGAGACGGCCGGCAATTTCGACGCCGATTCCGAACTGACGCTGTGGATGAGCGGACAGCCGCCGCTGTTGCGTCAATTATCGCGCCGCGCCGACATCGCCGGTATCCAGCGCGCTCTGGCGCACGGGGTCCTCGACCGAAAGTGAGGCGCTCTCCAATCGGTCATTCGAGTCAGTGCTGTCGTCCGCCGCGATAGGTCGGACGCCTCCTCCGCCAAACTCAAAAAGCCGGGGACAAACCGGGCGACCGCGTCGGCAACGCCGCGGCCCGATTGATGTTCGCGGACGATCAGCGGAAATATGAACCGGCGAACGAGACGGATCGGTCGAGACGGTTTATGGTTAATATCCGATGAACACGATTGTCGCCGAAACTCGCTTAGCCGAACCGCGTGACACCGCGGCGCTGGCGGCGGTGCATGAGGCGGCATGGCGCGGCGCCTATGCCGGCTTGATCCCCCACCATAGTCTCTCCCGGATGATCGGGCGGCGTCACCAAGCCTGGTGGGCACGGGCGATCCGCGGCGGTGCGGCGATCCTGGTGGTCGAGTTCGCCGGCGAAACGATCGGCTATGCCACGCTCGGGGACAACCGGGCCGAGGCGATCAAGGCCGAGGGCGAGATCTACGAACTCTACATCCGACCGGAATATCAGGGGCTGGGCTTCGGCGGGCGCCTGTTCAAGGCGGCCAGAGGCCTGCTGGCCGACCGCCGCCTGACCGGTCTGGTGGTCTGGGCGCTCGCGGACAATCACCAGGCCCTCGACTTCTATGCGCGGCTCGGCGGCGCCGATGTCGCCGAGGGCAGCGAAGTGTTCGAGGGCCGAAACCTCGGCAAGATCGCTTTCGTCTGGCCCCGATAACGGGCGCAAGGCGATCGCACGGGTTTGTTGCACCGCCCTCCGGGAGCGGCTAGAGCATCGGGCAACCCCCAAGGCGCCTCAGATCGAGATTTCCCCGCGCTTTGGCAAGCCAATCCCGGCGTTCACGCCGTCGGTACCCCTGAGGCGCCGACCGGCCGGCCCGAGACCGTGAAGAGGACAGATCATGCGCATCGATGCGATCGCCATCGGCAACACCCCCCCCGACGATATCAACGTCATCATCGAGGTGCCGCTGGGCGGCCATCCGATCAAATACGAGATGGACAAGGAGGCCGGTTGCCTCGTCGTCGACCGGTTCCTCTACACGCCGATGACCTATCCGGGGAATTACGGCTTCGTTCCGCATACACTGTCCGACGATGGCGATCCGATCGACGTCCTGATCTGCAACACCCGCCCGCTGTTTCCCGGCTGCGTCATCAACTGCCGGCCGATCGGCGTTCTGGTCATGGAAGACAACAAGGGCCAGGACGAGAAGATCATCGCCGTGCCCTCGCCGCACATCACCCGCCGTTTCGAGATGGTCACGGAATACAAGGACCTGCCGGAGATCACCCTGCAGCAGGTCGAGCATTTCTTCGAGCACTACAAGGATCTGGAACCCGGCAAGTGGGTGAAGATCGGCGATTGGGGCGATAGCGACAAGGCGCGCACCCTGATCACGGAAGCCATCGAACGCGAGAAGCAGACCAAGGCCTAAGCGAAACCGGGCGGGCGGCGCGCGAGCGCCGCTCGCATAGCCGCAACCTTCCGCGAACAAAGTATGCCCATTTCATGAACGATTGATATCCGGTAAACAGCCGGGTGCCTTTGTCATGCGCAGTTTGCACACGAGATTTGCAATTTAATGCCCTGCTCTTGTGCAACGCAATATACTATGTCTGGGTCATCGCAACGACCTGTCTGGACAGAACCATGTTTCGCCATCTCACCAGCCGCCTGCAGGCTTACCGCAACCAGCGCAACGACATTCGCCAGTTGTCCATGATGGACGACCGCGCCCTGTCCGACATCGGCGTAGGCCGTGCCGACATCGCGCGCGCTGTTCGCTTCGGCCGCTAATGCGGCGTGCGTCCTTTCGGACGCACAAAGGACGCTGTAACGCTTTGATCGAGCATCGGACCGCTACGCCTTCCGGGCCGGCGATCCGACGAGATACCGCTTGAGCGCCGCCGCCGTGAACAACGGACGGGCGGCGTTTTTGCGTCCGCAGTACGATGGGGATGGTGATCCTTCAGAGTGCCTCAAGCGCGTCGACCAGCACCAGCAGATCGCCCTCGATCCGCAATGTCTTCGCGCGTGATGTGTGACCGGCGACCACGGTAACGGCCGATTTCGGCACCCCAAGATGTTTCGCCAGCATGGCCGTCAACGCCTTGTTCGCCTTGCCGTCCTCCGGCACCGCCCGGACCCGGGCGCGTAGATGCAAACGCCCTTCCGCACCCGCTTCCCGTCCGTCGATTCGGTCGACCGAGGATTTCGGCGTCAGCCTGACCTGCACGAGCACGCCGTCATCGACGACGCGCCAGAGGCCCGGCTCGGCCACAGCCGACAGTCGCGCGACCGGCTCAGACGCCGACGCTGTAAATCGCCGGGTTGACATAATAGACCAGCAGATACTGCAGGAACATGATCCCGAACAGCACGACCAGCGGCGACAGGTCGATGCCGCCGAGATCGGGCAGCACCTTGCGGATGCGCCGATAGACCGGCTCGGTCAGCTGCCACAGGAAGCGCCCAACCGAATCGACGAAGGGGTTGCCCGGATTGACGATGTTGAAGGCGTAGAGCCAGGAGAGGATCGCCGATGCGATGACGATCCACCAATACAGGTTGAGCGCCTGATAAAGAACATAGGTGACTGCGAGCATGAATATCCGGACCTTTGCGACGACGTGCCCCGATGTAGCCATCGCCCCTTGAAATCGCAAGCCGGCGACGGCGGCGCCAAGTCACGACGGCGCCGCCGATTGCCCGTTGACACCGCCGAGCCCCGCACCCTATATCGCGAACGCAATGGTGGACGGGGCTGTAGCTCAGTTGGGAGAGCGCGTCGTTCGCAATGACGAGGTCAGCGGTTCGATCCCGCTCAGCTCCACCAGCCAGTCTCATGCTTGTCCAGGACGCCCCGTAAGCCTGGTATGACGCGCCCGACGGTTCGGGCTGAGCCATGGCAGGTGCGGTCGTGACCCAGGACGTGGAAGCCGAGGCCGGCGCGCAACCCGCCTCCGACGGGAGCGCCATTCCGGATGACGACCGCTTCGCCGCCTTCCGCAATCCCCGCTTCCTGCGCTACTGGCTCGCCCGCTTTTTCTCCACCTTCGCCATCCAGATCGTCATCGTGTCGGTCGGCTGGCAGATCTACGATCTGACCCGCAACCCGCTGGATCTCGGCATTATCGGCCTTTGCCAGTTCCTGCCTGCGCTTCTTCTGGTTCTCGTCACGGGGGCGGCGGCCGACCGGTTTTCGCGGCGGCTGATCATGGGACTGGCCATTTTTGTCGAGGCGATCGGGGCACTCGCCCTGCTACTGCTGACGTGGCACGGCCTCGCCTCGCCGCTGCCGGTCTTCGCCGTCCTCGTCGGCTTCGGTATCGCCCGCGCCTTCTTCGGCCCGTCCTCGCAGTCACTCGTGGTCAATCTCGTGACCCGGCAGGAACTCGCCAACGCCATTGCCTGGAACTCCTCCTCCTGGCAGATCGCGGCGATCGTCGGCCCGGTCGCCGGCGGCCTCCTCTACGGCGTCTCGCCGCTCGCCGCCTATGCCACCGGCCTCGCGCTCTTTCTCGGCGCCGCGACGCTGGTGATGTCGATCCGCGCGCCCGCCCGCAAGCGCGTTTCCGAGCCGGCGAGCTTTGAGACCGTCGTCGCCGGATTCCGCTACATCTGGTCGGAAAAAGTGGTGCTCGGTGCCATCTCGCTCGACCTCTTCGCGGTGCTCATGGGCGGCGCAGTGGCGCTGATGCCGGTCTATGCCCGCGACGTGCTGGAGGTCGGCCCCTGGGGCCTTGGCTTATTGCGCGCCGCGCCCGGCATCGGCGCCGTCGCCATGGCGGTCTGGCTGGCCGCCCATCCCGTCAAGGACAATGCCGGCGCGATCATGTTCGCCTTTGTCGGCCTGTTCGGCGCCTTCACGGTGGTCTTCGGCCTCGCCACCGTCCCCTGGCTGGCGATCGTCGCGCTCGTGCTGATGGGCGCCTCCGACATGATCAGCGTCTATGTCCGCGAGACCTTGCTGCAGCTGTGGACGCCGGACGCGGTGCGCGGCCGGGTCAACGCCGTCAACATGGTGTTCCTTGGCGCCTCCAACGAACTCGGCGAATTCCGCGCCGGGGTCATGGCGTTCTGGATCGGCGCGGTGCCGGCCGTGGTCGTAGGCGGTGCCGCGACCGTGGGCGTCACCGGCCTCTGGGCCTGGATGTTTCCGGAACTCCGCCAGGTTCGCCATCTCGCCGGACGGGACTGACACCTCTGCCCGCCGAAGAGGTTCAGCCGAGCGCCCCAATCAGCCCCGCCACTTCGCCGAGCCGCTCGATGCGGCGAAAGCGCGGGTCGTCCGCCGGCGCCTCGGCGCGTTCCAGCGCCCAGGTCAGATCATGCGGCACGTGCACGCCGTAGCTGCCCGCGGCGAGCGCCGGCAGGACGTCCGATTTCAGCGAATTGCCGACCATCATCGCCCGCGCCGGCCCGTCGCCGTGGCGCGCGAAAATCCGTTCGTAGGTCGCCGCCGATTTGTCGCTGACGATCTCGACCGCGTCGAAGAAATCGCCGAGTCCGGAGGCGGCGAGCTTCCTTTCCTGGTCGAACAGATCGCCCTTGGTGATCAGCACCAGCCGGTAGCGCCCGGCGAGCGCTTCCAGCGTCTCCTGAGCCTCCGGCAGCGTCTCGACCGGATGCTCCAGCATCTCCCGGCCGGCGTCGATGATCTGGCGCACGATCGCCGGCGAGGCGTTGTCGCCAGTGACATCAAGAGCGGTCTCGATCATCGACAGGACAAAGCCTTTGATACCGAAGCCGTAACGGGCAAGGTTGCGGCGTTCGGCATCGAGCAGCCGGCTGGACACGACCTCACCCGTCGCATGGTCCGCGAGCATCTCGCGAAACCGAGCCTCGGTCAGCTGGAAGAACCGTTCATTGTGCCAGAGCGTGTCGTCGGCATCGAAGCCGATGGTGGTGAGCGTCGTGCTGGATGGCATGATCCGGTCTCACTCCTCCACCCGCGCCCCGAAAATCCTGGCGAGGAATTCTTCCAGCCAGCGCCGGATCGGCGCGTCGTAGATCGCCCGCCCGTCGAAGTGCTGACGCCGCCCCTGCGCGCCCGGCAGCTTCAGCCGTTCATGCCCGCGCGTCGTCCAGCGGTGCATCATGGCGAGCGTCAGTTCGGCATGGAACTGCACCCCGTAGGCGGCCTTGCCATAGCTGAACGCCTGGTTCGGATACCAGTCGCCCTTGGCCAGACGTTTCGCGCCATGCGGCAGGTCGAAGCCCTCCCGATGCCATTGATAGACCATGTCCGGCCAGTGTGGCATCAGCATCCGCCCCTCGGTGGTCGGCTGGATCGGGTAATAGCCGACCTCGGCAAAACCATGCGGATGGCTGGCGATCGGTGCACCAAGATGCTTGGCGAGCATCTGCGCGCCGAGGCAGATACCGAGAAACGGTCGCTCCTCGGCCAATGGCACCTTGAGCCAATCGATCTCCCGAATGAGATGCGCATCGGTATCGTTGGCGCTGGGCGGCCCGCCGAAGACGATGGCGCCGCCATGCCCATCCAGGGTCTCCGGCAGGGGATCGCCCATCACCGGCCGGCGGATGTCGAGCGTGACGCCGTGCGCCTCAAGCAATTGCCCGACGCGGCCGGGTGTCGAGCTTTCCTGATGCAGGACGACCAGTATTGGCCGCCGGTCCGCGCCGTCGAGACTGTAGCGGTGTTCCGCCGCCGCATGACGGACCGTTTCGGCAGCATCCTGTTCGCGCTTGTCGTAATAGGCCATCAGTCGGAAAGCCCGCTCCTGTCCGCCGCCTCCCGCTTCATCAACATCCGGTCCCGCGTCGAAACCCCGAGAAGGTCGGAAATGCGCCAGATCAGATTGTCCTCGAGTTCATGCACCTCGCCGTCGGCGTAGGTTACCTCCCACAGCATCTCGACGAAACGAACCCGGTGCTCCGCCTCCAGCCGCGCATTGAGGACCGAGGTGAACTGATAGAGATCGACGGCCCCGGCATCCGCCTCGCGACCGGCCTCGGCTATCCTGTCGGTCTCGGTCGGGTCGAGCTGGAACTCTTGCGCCAGCACCGCCCGCATTTTTTTCCGCTCGTCGTCCGTGACGATGCCGTCGGCGCCGATGATGTGGAACAAAAGCGCTGCGGTCGCGACCCGTAAATCGTCAGCGCCCGCCGCATCTCGCGCCGTCTCGTCTCTGCCGATCGTCTGCACGAAGTCCCGAAACGCCTCGAACATCATCTCACGCCGCGCCCGGTTGATGGATCGACTCGGTCAAGCGAAGCGAGCCTCCTTGCGGTCCTCGCTGGTCGGGGCCGCGTTGCTTTCCGCAGGCTTGTCGCCATCCGACTTGTTCTTGCCGCCGGCGGAGGCATCCCCGGCCTTCGCGGGTTCCGGCTTGGATTGGGCGGGCATACCGTTTGCCGACGGTTTTTCGGTCTTTTGCGGACCGCTGTCCGTCGCCGCAGCGCTCGGCTGTTTGGGCGCGGAAGCTGAGCCGTCTCCGCCCTTCCCGGCCTCGATCGACGTGGCCAGTGCGTCCACCGCCTTGTCGGTGCGCTTCGGCTCGGCCGCCGGAATTTCGGTCACTTCGATGGTCTGGGCATCGCGGCCCGCATCGGCTTCGATGAGCCGGCCTTCGCCACCCATGTGCTCGACCGGCACCTTCCAGCGGAAGGCATCCAGCCGCCCGGTGACCGGTGATGTCGGCGCCCAGACCCTCGACACATAGCCGTCGGCGGTCCAGGCCGGATCGCGCTCCGCGCGGATTGCCTTGGCCAACCATTCGCGCACCCGGCCCACCTCGCCGGTGTCTTCTTCCTCAATGTCGGCAAGCAGCAGGTAACCGCTTTCGCGCGGTTCCGCCTCAACCGCCGCGAGCGCCGACTTGCGCGCCAACGCGAAGTCGCCAGCGTCGAGCGCGGCGCGGGCGAGACACATCTCCGCCTCGAAATTGCCGGGACGAAGACCGTGCAGCTTGCGCGCTCGCTTCAGACGGTCCTCGGCGGAGTCGCCGGGCCGCGCGCGTACATAAGCCTCGGCGATGTCCGGATGGGGGGCGTGCGTCCAGCTGGATTCAAGGATCTTGGCGCCGCGCCGAAGGTCGCCGAGCCGGAATAGCGCTTCCGCCGCCACCAGGGCGGCTGGGGTCAGCTCAGGCGCGAGCTTCTGCGCCTCGATGCCGGCGGCCTTGGCGGCCGACGGATCGCTTTCGGCGACGGTCATCGCCTTGGCGGTCAGAAGCACTGCGCGCAGCCGCTTGGATTCGTCCCGGTCGATCAGGCGGGTATTCTTCTGCGCCTCGAGAATATCGAGCGCCCCGTCCCACTCGCCGGCAAGCGACTTGGCTTCCAGAACGGCACCGCCGGCCCAGGGCACATGCGGCGCGATCCGCACCGCTCGCTCGGCATAATGGCGGGCCGCACCCTCGTCACCGACGCGCTCGGCCTCCAGGAACAGGCCGCGCAGCGCGAGCAAGCGCGTCTCGGGGTCGCGCTCCATCTGCTCGAAGGCGCCCCGCGCCCGCGCGTGGTCTCCCTCGATCATCGCCGTCTGGGCGTCAAGGAAGCGAATCAGCGGCTCCTTGCGTGTGTCCAGCAGCTTTTCGCTGCGCTTGGTCATACGCCGCGCCTCGATCGCGTCGCCAGCACCGGCGGCCAGGATGCCGGCCGACAGCGCATGGTAGCCGCGATCGCGCTTGCGGGTGCTCCACCAGCTGCCGATAGCGCCCGGCGTCTTGAAGAAGGCCCCGACCAGCCAGAGGACGAGGAGAATTGCGGCGATCAGCGCACCGAGCGCGATCAGGAACATCATCAGGCTGGTTTCGACATTCTGCCCCTGCCAGACGAAGGTCACTTGGCCGGGATTGTCCGCCAGCCAGGAAAAACCGATGCCGGCGGCCAAAACGATGAGAAAGAAGGCGAGGATTCGCAGCATGTTAATTCCTTAGCCCTGGTTGGCTTGGCCGGTCGGCTGGTCAGCCGGTGGCTGGCTATCGGCTCCGCCCGCCGGCGCCGGGGCAAGCGCCGAGGACAGCGCCTCGGCAACGACGCGGTCCGCCGTTAGCCGCGCCGCCACGCGGCTCGCGAAGTCTTGGCTGACGTCCTGTCCCGCCTGGGGCAGCGTCTGCCATTCGGATTGCCATCCGGCGAGGTCGCCACTCTCGATGGCCGCGTTAAGCCGCGAGAGCACGGCATCCGGCCCCTTGGCTTCCGCCGGGGCGGGGCCGGCAGGTCGCACCTGGACGAGGGAGCGCAACCCCGACAGCAGTTGCTCCTGCACCGGCGCGTCGGGCTGCGCTGGCCGCAGGCTTTCGGCGATCTTGTCCTCGACCGCCGGCCACTCGGCGGCCAATGCCTGCTTCGACGGCACGCCGTCGGCCGCGAACGCCCGCAAATCCTCGGTCGCGGCGCCGGCGCCCGTGGCCTCGGCATAGGTTTCGAGCTGGCTCATGAACGGCCCGCCTTGGTCGATGGCGGATTTCAAATTCGCCGCCGCAAGCGCCCCGTCAGCGCGGCGGTTGTTCGCTTCCATTCCGGCGATCCGGCTCTCGAACTGGGCGGCGGCCTCATCGACCTTCGCGCTTGCCTGCTCCGCAGCCTGTTGCGTCGCCGTTGCGGCCTCATTGGCCTGCGTCGCCGATTGCTGCGCGGCGGTCGCGGCCTGTTGCGCCGCGTTAGCGGTCTCTTGCGCGGCTGCGGCGGTCTCTTGCGCAGCCGTGGCGGTCTGTTGTGCCGCCACCGCGGTCTCGCCGGCCTGCTGCAGTCCCGCGGTCGCCTCCGCTCCGGCGGTGGACGCGGAGGTTTCGAGCGTCTCGATCCGCTGACCGAGCGCCGTCAATTGTTCCGCCGCCGCGCCATTTTCAGCCGGTGCGGCGGGCGCGCTTTGCACCTGGTCGCGCAAGGCTGCGACCTCGCCGCTCAAAGCATCGAGCTGTTCGGCGCTTGCCGCAACTTCGCCGGTCTCCTGCACGCCGCCGAGCGCGGGCAGATAGCCGCCCGCCTGCAACGCCGCCGCGCCACCCAAAGCCAGGATCGCTCCGATGATGCCGGCTGCCAGAGCGCCGCCGAAGCCGGTCCCAGAAGAGCTGGCCGGCGCGGCGCTTCTCGAAGAGCCGGTGCCCGTCGCGGGCGACGCCGGCGGCCGCGCGGGCGCGGTCGAGGCCGACGTGGCCGTCGTGGCGGACGTGCTTGCGGGATTCGACGAAGGCCGGCTCGTGTCAGTAGGCCCGGACTTGATGGCAGACGAGGGCGCCGCCAGGGACGACGGCGTCGTCTTGGCGTCGCCGGACTTTGCGTTCGAAGCGCTCGTGCTCGTAGTGGCCATGCCCGGCTTGGTCGCTGCGCTGGGCGAGGCGACGGGAGGCTTCCCGCCTCCGACGACGGGCGGCGACCCCGCTGGCGTAGCGGGCACCGATCCCGGCGCGCCGCTGGCTACGGCCGGCTTGGCGGATGACGATGCAAGCGCTCCGCCCGTCGCAGCCCCGGCCTTGACGTCCTCTTTCGTAGACGGCGTGGACGCGGCCGACGCACTGGGCGCCGGCTTCGCGTCGCTTGGCTTGGACGGTGCCGAGGCCGCCGCGCTCGACACGACGGGCGATGTCGCGCCAGCTCGCTCTGCGGACGCCGGAACGGTCGGCTGCGCCGTCGTCGTCGCAGGCGTACTGGTGCCGCCGCCCGATGTCGCCACGGTCTGTGCCTCGGTATTCGTTGTCTTGTCGCCGTCAGTCACAGTGCTCTTTTCCGCTTTGAGATCGATCGTTTGCCCACGCGTCTGCTTCGGCTTCGACCGCCGGGGACGGTTGGTCATCGCGTTTGCTCCATTCCTGCTGGCTCCGCGCGTGGAATCGCCCGTTTCGCGCGCCGCACTCAATCGAGGCGTATTCGTCCTTCATTCGTGCGGGCCGTGCAAGCATCGTCTCGTTCCAACGATCAAACTAGGTTAGTCGATGCATTCGAAAAGCGAAGCAAGCCGGGCATCGGAAGAAATTATCGCATCGCGGCGAAGCGCGGGCGACAGCGCCTCGGCGATTCGCCGCGACAGAGCGAGAATGGCGGGCATCGGCTGGAACAGCTTCGGCAGCCGTGCGGCGAGCCCGCAAAATGCCTCCGCCTGCCCCGCAGAAAGCACGAGTACGGCGTCCGGCGCCGCGCCGCCGAGCACGGAAGCGACCGTCGCTTCGTCCGGCGCGAGGCGGACCATCTCATAGACCTCCCAGACGGCATAGGGGATCGCCGCCGCATTAAATGCCTCCTCCAGCGTGCCGGTCCGCGTTTTGCCCGCAGCGTAAAGCAGCGCGGTCTCGACGGAAAGACCGGCGGCATCGGCGAGGCGTGCGATGTCGGGCGCTGTCCCGCCGGCAACCCGCACGTCTGGAAAGCCCGCCTCGCGCGCCGCCTTGCCAGTTCGCTCGCCGACCGCGAAGACCGGCCGCGGGTCGGCGGGAAAATGCCGGGCGAGGGCGGGCACGGCCCGGGCGCTGGTGACGGCGAAGCCGGTGAACGCTCCCTGCGGCGGCCGTTGGTCGAGCGGCCGCGCCGCTTCCAGCGGCAGGATCAGTGGCTGGTGGCCCCGCGCCTCGAGCGCTTCGGCGGTGCGCCTCGCCTCGTCGCGCTCGCGCAGGATCAGGACGCGCGCCATCGCGGACCTAGCGTTCGCTCGCGGCCGTTCACGTCGCCCAGCCGTCGAAGAAGCCGGGTCCGGCCGCCTCAAGGACGTCGCGCCCGGCCAGCCGCCCGATGGCCTCGGCATCCGCAACGACGCCGCTGCGCCGGGTTTCGTGCATCCCGACGCCATCCGGCGTCAGGATCATGCCGTGCAGGGTCAGCGTGCCGTCGTCATGGCGCGTCGCATGGGCGGCGATCGGCGTCCGGCAGGAACCGTCGAGCGCGGCAAGGAAGGCGCGCTCGGCCGTCAATGCGTCGGTCGTCTCGCGATGTCCGATCGCCGCGACCAGCGTATCGATCCTTGCATCGCCGATCCGGCTTTCGATGCAGATCGCGCCCTGACCCGGCGCCGGCGGAAACGCCTCAACGTCGAGAATGTCGGTCGCGACATGGCTCATGTCCATGCGATTGAGCCCGGCGAGCGCCAGCAGCGTCGCGTCGACCTGGCCTTCCCCGAGCTTGCGCAGCCGGCTTTGAACGTTGCCGCGAAAATTGACGACGTTGAGATCCGGCCGCAGCCGCTTCAACAGCGCCTGGCGCCGCAGCGAGGCGGAGCCGACCGTCGCGCCCTGCGGCAGATCGGCGATCGTGCGGCCGCTTCGCCCGATGAAGGCGTCGCGCACGTCCTCACGCGGCAGGAACGCCGATATCCTCAGGCCGTCCGGAATCGCTGTCGCCATGTCCTTGGACGAATGGGCGGCGAGATCGATCCGATCCTCCAGCAGCGCGGCCTCGATCTCCTTGGTGAACAGGCCCTTGCCGCCGACCTCCGACAGCGGCCGATCGAGAATGCGATCGCCGGAGGTCGAAATCACCGCGATCGCGAAAGCGTCCTCGGGCAGATCATGGGCGGCCATCAGCCGCGCCCGCACCTCGCTGGCCTGGGCCAACGCCAGTTGGCTGCCACGTGTCCCGATGCGGATAATGTCGTTCGTCCCCATAGATGCCCCTGTCGTTGCATCGCCCCGGCGTCGGCCGGCATGATCGTGCCCTTGCATAGGGGATCGGTCCCGCCGAAATCAATGGCAGCGGCGAGCCGGCGGCGGCGCTCTTCCATCTTGCGGCGAAGGCGGTAGAAGAACCGCTCGAAAGGAAGCCCCATGAATGGCACGCTGATCCTCGGCATCGAGACGAGCTGCGACGAGACCGCCGCGTCCATCGTCGGCCGCGACGCGTCGGGCGCACCGGCGATCCTGTCGAACGTCGTTCTGTCCCAGGTCGAGGAGCACGCCGCGTTCGGCGGCGTCGTGCCCGAGATTGCCGCGCGCGCCCATGTCGAGGCGCTCGACGGCATCGTTCGGGCGGCGATGGCGGATGCGAACACAGGCTTCGGCGATCTGTCCGCGGTCGCCGCCACCGCCGGCCCCGGCCTGGTCGGCGGCCTGATCGTCGGCGCAATGACCGGCAAGGCGATCGCCGCGGCCAGAGGCCTGCCCTTCATCGCGGTGAATCACCTCGAAGGTCACGCTCTCACCCCGCGGCTGACCGACCGCCTCGCCTACCCTTACCTCCTGCTGCTGGTCTCGGGCGGGCACAGCCAGATCGTCCTGGTCCGGGCGTTGGGCGATTACGAGCGGTGGGGAACGACGATCGACGACGCGCTGGGCGAGGCCTTCGACAAGACGGCGAAGCTGTTGCGGCTTCCCCATCCCGGCGGCCCGAATGTCGAGCGGACGGCCGAAGGCGGCGACCCGAAGCGATTCGCCTTGCCCCGACCGCTGAAGGGCGAAGCCCGGCTCGACTTTTCCTTCTCCGGCCTCAAGACCGCGGTGCGGCTCGCCGCCGAGGCCGCCTCGCCCCTGTCGAGCAAGGACGTCGCCGATCTCTGCGCCAGCTTCCAGGCGGCCGCCGCCGACAGTCTCGGCGATCGCATTGGCCGGGCGCTGGCACGGTTTCGCGAAAGCTTTCCAGAGCTTGCCGATCCCGTCCTCGCGGTGGCCGGCGGCGTCGCGGCCAATCGCACGATCCGCACCGCGCTGGAGGCAGAAGCCGCCAAGGCGGGCGTGCGGCTGGTGGCGCCGCCGCCGGCGCTGTGCACCGACAACGCCGCGATGATCGCCTATGCCGGGCTGGAGCGCTTCGAGGCCGGGCTCCTCGACGGGCTCGACGCCCCGGTGCGTTCACGCTGGCCGCTCGACGAAAAGTCGCAGCCGATGGTCGGCTTCGGCCGGCGCGGAGCCAAGGCATGACGCGCTTCGCGATCGTCGGCGGCGGCGCCTGGGGCACGGCGCTCGGTTGTCTCTACGCTCGCGCCGGACATCGCACGATGCTTTATGCCCGCGACGCGGAGACCGTGGCTGCTATCAACCGCGCGCATCGCAACGCACGCTATCTCCCGGATATCGGCCTCCCCGACAGCCTCGCCGCGACCAGCGACCCGGCCGAGGCGCTCGCCGGCGCCGACATCGTGCTCTTCGTCGTCCCGGCTCAGTCGCTGAGCGTCGCGACGGCCGAGCTGGATGGCTTGGTTCCGCCCGGTGCGCTGGCCGTGCTCTGCGCCAAGGGAATCGAGCGCGGCACCGGCCGCTTCGCCTCGCAAATCTTCTCGCAAGCCCAGCCCGCCCAGCCGCTCGCGGTGCTCTCCGGCCCGAGCTTCGCCGCCGATGTCGCGCGCGGCCTGCCGACGGCCGTCACCATCGCCGCCGGCGAGCCTGCCCTCGCCGACCGCGCCGCGCGGCTTCTGTCGACCGAGACCTTCCGCTGCTATGCCGCCAGCGACGTCGTCGGCGTCGAGGCCGGTGGCGCGTTGAAGAACGTCCTGGCGCTCGCCGCCGGGGCGGTGGTCGGCCGCGGCCTCGGCGCCTCGGCGCAGGCCGCGATCATCACCCGCGGCTTCGTCGAGTTGCGCCGCCTCGGCGCCGCCTTCGGCGGCCAGCCGGAGACGCTGATGGGCCTGTCCGGTCTCGGCGATCTCGTGCTGACCTGCTCCAGCCCGCAATCGCGCAATTTCGCCTATGGAATGGCCCTTGGTCGGGGCGACGACCGCTCCGGGCTGAAACTCGCCGAAGGCGTCTTCACCGCCGAAATCGCCGCCCGCCTGGCGCACGACCTTGGCATCGACGCGCCGATCATCGCGACCGTTGCGGCGATCCTGTCGAGCGAACTCGATGTCGACGCCGCCGTGCAGTCGCTGCTCGCGCGACCCTTGAAGCGCGAATTCGATTGAAACCCGCACGGAGACCCTTACCCTTCGCCGCGTTCGCCAGCTCGGACCAACTCAACTCACGCCGATCACAGGATTTTTTATGCTCTACGCCCTTCTTTGCGACGACAAGCCGGATTCGCTGCAGCTTCGCCTCGATAACCGCCCGGCGCATCTGGAATTTCTGAACGGCCTCGGCGACGCGCTGAAATTCGCCGGTCCGTTCCTCGACGGGAATGACAAGCCCTGCGGCAGCCTCGTCGTCATCGAGGCGGACAGTCTGGGCGCGGCCCAATCGATCGCCGCCGACGACCCCTATGCCAAGGCCGGGCTGTTCGACAATGTCGCGGTTCGCCCCTGGAACTGGGCGATCAAGAACCCGGCGGCGGCTTAAGGCGAGGCGGACATGCGTTATTGGCTGTTCAAATCCGAGCCCAACAAATGGTCCTTCGACCACCAGAAAAAGGCCGGCGCCAAGGGCCAGGAATGGGATGGGGTCCGCAATTACCAGGCGCGCAACTTCATGCGTGACATGAAGATCGGAGACCGCGGCTTCTTCTACCATTCCAACGAGGGCAAGGAAGTCGTCGGCATCGTCGAGGTCGTCGCCGAGGCCCATCCGGATTCAACGACCGAGGACGCCCGATGGGAGTGCGTCGACATCAAGGCGCTGATGGACATGCCGGAGCCCGTCTCCCTCGATGCCGTCAAGGCGGAGCCCAAGCTGAAAGACATGGTGCTGGTCAACAATTCGCGGCTCTCCGTCCAGCCGGTCGAGCCATCGGAGTTCCGGCTGATCTGCGAGATGGGCGGGCTCGATCCCGGCACCGCGATGACGGGCTGAGCCGCAGCCGCGGGGGCTCCAAAATGCTGAAGCCCGACGATCGCGATTTCGAAGTCTTCGTCCTCGCCAACACGGCGGTGTTTTGCCCGCCGCATGTGCCGGAAATCCGGCTGCGGCTGGCCGACGAGGCGCATGACCTCTGGCTGAAGACCGAGGAAGAACTCGAGGCAATCTGCCTGTCGCCGCCGTTCTGGGCGTTTGCCTGGGCCGGCGGCCAGGCGCTCGCCCGCTTCCTCCTCGACCATCCCGAGCAGATCGCCGGGCGCCGGGTCGTCGACTTCGCCACCGGTTCCGGCCTCGTCGCCATCGCCGCCGTCAAGGCCGGCGCGGCCTTGACGGCGATCGACGTCGACCCGTTCTGCCGGACCGCCGTCCGGCTCAACGCCGCGCTCAACGGCGTCGACCTTCCATTCGACGACCGCGACCCCGTCGGCGGTCCGCTCGACGCGGACATCCTGCTCGCCGGGGACGTCTTCTACGACGCCGCCATGGCCGCCGCCGTGGCGCCCTGGTTCGATCGCCTCGCTCGCGACGGCCTGACCGTCCTCGTCGGCGATCCGGGCCGTCGCTACCTGCCGGCCGATCGCGTCGAACATCTCGCCACTTACGCGGTGCCGGTGACCCGCGCGTTGGAAGACGCGGAGGTCAAGCGCACCACCGTCTGGCGGTGGCGCGCGGACTGACGAAACAGGCGCCCGACGTCGCCGCCACGTCCTTCTCCCCCTGCTGAGGTTCGAGCGAAGCGAGCCGCGACGGGCGAGGGAGAAGCCGATAGTCACCGGCCTCGCGCTCAACGCTGAACGATCAATCGCGTCCCCGGCCCCAGCAGTGGCGCGAGCCGCAGCATGTCCTTCGACGCCACCGCGACGCAGCCTTCGGTCGGCGGGAAGCCTTCCCTGGCGATGTGGAGAAAGATCGCGCTGCCGCGATAGCGGGCGCGGGTGCTAATATTCCAGTCGAGCACGACGACGAAATCGTAGAGCCGATCGGCCCGGGCGAGGCTTTCGGCGCTTGCGGAAAACGGCGAGCGGACATGGCGGTTGTAGGCGGGATGGGCCGGCGCGTCGCACCACAGATCGACCCCCTGCCGCACACCGCGAATCGGCAACAGCGCCGCCGGCCGCGCCATCCGACCTTGCCGATGCCAAGCCGACAGCAGCCGCATCGAGGCCACGGGGGTGGCGCCGTCGCCCTCGCGTTTAAAGATCGTCGTGCCGGTACGGCCCAGCGCGCAGGGAATGCGCAGGGAGCCGGCCGCGAGAAGGCCGCGCGTTCCCGATCCGGGGGCTCGGCGCACCATGATCACGCTATTTTTTCCCATCATTTGCCTTTTTTTCCTGACTTTCCTTGCAATCGGCCCATTTGTCGTCACGAATTGTTACAAGCTCGGATGTGCGCCGCCCCTTCTTACGGCCATCCTTGAGACAAGAACCGAACGGCTGAATCGCATGACCGCACGCAGCATCCTCATCGTCGACGACGACGACGACCTCCGGCAGACCCTCGCCGAGCAGCTTTCGCTGCACGAGGAGTTCGCCGTGCTGCAAGAGCCCACAGCGACGAAAGGAATCAATACGGCCAGAGCCGGACTGATCGATCTCGTGGTCATGGATGTCGGCCTGCCCGACATGGACGGACGCGAGGCCGTCAAGGTTCTGCGCAAGGGCGGCTTCAAGGCGCCGATCATCATCCTGACCGGCCAGAATACCGATTCCGACACGATTCTCGGGCTCGAGGCCGGCGCCAACGATTATGTTATCAAGCCCTTCCGTTTCGCGGTGCTGCTCGCCCGTATCCGCGCGCAATTGCGCCAGCACGAACAGAGCGAGGATGCCACCTTCCAGGTCGGTCCTTACGTCTTCAAGCCGAGCCAGAAACTGCTGCTCGACGAGAAGGGCGGCAAGATCCGCCTGACCGAGAAGGAGACGGCGATCATCCGCTATCTCTACCGCGCCGACCGCCGGGTCATCACACGGGACGTTCTCCTGGAGGAGGTCTGGGGCTACAATTCGGGCGTCACCACCCATACGCTCGAAACCCATGTCTATCGCCTGCGCCAGAAGATCGAGCCCGATCCGTCAAACGCCCGGATACTGGTCACGGAGTCCGGCGGCTACAAGCTCGTCCCCTAAGCCGCTTCAGCGATCTCGCAATGTCCCTCGTTTCTTCTTGTGCCGGGTCGAGGGGCATCGCCTCGCGCTATAGACTTGCGGTTTCGTTTCGCTTTCTCTCTACCCTTCATTAAAAGGCTCCGTTAACGGTGGCGCAGGAACAGCCGAGCGATCACGGCCAACCCGACCGCCGGGAAAAACCGCGCATCGGACGCTGGATCAAGGCCATCAAGGCCGCGACGCAGGCTAGGAAAACGGTACTCCGACGAGATGAGCCTTGAAAGCGACATCGCGATCCTTAGAAACGTGCCGCTGTTCGAAGGCTTGGCGAGCGACCAATTGCGTCTCCTCGCCTTCGGGGCCGAGCGCCGGCGCCTGGCCGCCGGGGAAATCGTCTTTCGCCAGGATGCGCAGGCGGATGCCGGTTTCGTCATTGCCTCCGGCACTGTTGCGCTCGCTCGGCAAGGAGGCAGCCAACAGAAGATCGTCGGGGTGTATGGACCGGGGACGCTGCTCGGCGAACTCGCATTGATCACCGCGACCACCCGGCCTGCCAACGCCAAGGCGGAGACCGATTGCGAACTGCTCAGGATAACCCGGTCGCTGTTTCGGCGCATGCTGGAGGAATACCCCGAATACGCCGCCGGCCTGCATGAACGGCTGAAGGTTCAGTTCGCCGACATGACCCGGCAGATCCTCGCGCTCGAGGAACGGTTCTCAGGATAGATGTCGCGGACCCTGCGAGACGATCGCCCGCCGCCGCATGGCCGAGCGATTTGTCACAACATGAAGGTCGCGGTCACCGGGACATGGTCCGACGGGCGCTCCCAGCCTCTCGCGTCGCTGAGCACATCGATGGCGGAAAGCGCCGGCGCGAGATCGGCCGACCCCCAGACATGGTCGAGCCGCCGGCCGCGGTTCGACGTCGCCCAGTCCTTGGCGCGGTAGCTCCACCAGGTGAACACCGTCTCCTCCATCGGGATGTGATGGCGCATCAGGTCGACCCATTTGCCGTCGTCGCGCGCCCTCAGCAGCCCCTCGCATTCGATCGGCGTGTGCGACACCACTTTCAAAAGCTGCTTGTGCGACCACACGTCGGTCTCGAACGGCGCGATGTTGAGATCGCCGACAAGCAACGACGAGACGCCCGGCTCCGCCTCGGCGCCGATCAGCCGCATCTCCTCGATGAAATCGAGCTTGTGGCGGAATTTCGGATTGATCGCCGGGTCCGGCTCGTCCCCGCCGGCGGGGACGTAGAAATTATGCACCCGGACGCGGCGCTCGCCGACCCTCAGCCGTGTCGACAAGTGCCTCGCGTCGCCGATGGCGCAGAAATCCTGCCGGACGATGTCGTCGAAAGGCTGTCTCGAGACGGTCGCGACGCCGTGATAGCCTTTCTGTCCGTGGATCGCGATATGCGGGTAGCCGAGCGCCCGAAACGCCTTTTCGGGAAACTGGTCGTTCGGGCATTTGGTTTCCTGCAGGCACAAGACGTCCGGCGCGGTCTCCTTCAGGAAGCGCTCGACGAGCGGCATGCGCAGCCGCACGGAGTTGATGTTCCAGGTGGCGATCTTGAAGGACATGGGCGCTGGGTTCCGGATTGAAGGACGGAACGGGCATATGTGGCCGGCCGCCGGCTCGCAAGCTTTTGCGAGCCGCGATTTGCCGCACTGGATGCGCGAAGCGGTTTCGCAAGCGGCCAGATCCATAACCGCAGCTCTTCCCGTGGGCCGCAGCGAGTCTGGCGCTGCCGTCAGCGACAATGCAGGCCGCAGTGGAATTTGACGGCGAAGGCAACCTGACCATAGGTTTGCCACATAATGACAGAAATGATCCGGCCTTTCCGAAAGCGGACCGCCTTATGACCATTTCCACCTGCAGTTTCGGCCGGCCCTGCTCGAACCGCCACTTCGGCTGGGCTGCATTTGGAAGAATTTCCTTTCTTGTTCTCTTCCTGTCCCTGAATGCCGGGCAGTTCGCGGAAGCGGCCCCCTCACCGATTCCAGACAGTCCCAGCTTGGCCCTACGTTCGAACGGACATGTGGCGCCGGGAGGTACTTCTGCGAAGAAAGCGCCCGGCTCTTCGGCTGAACAGCGCCTTGCCCTGACGCCTCCGAACCCGGACCGGCCTTTTAGGGCGAGGACCTGCGTCGAGGCGCTGACCCGCCTGCGCGAGGCGGCCAGGGGAAGCCCGCTGATCGACCCCCAGGAAAACCAGGCCGTCCTGATGAAGGCGATCGACCAAGCGATTGCCGTTTGCTCGAAGGAAATCTGCCGAAAACGCAATTAGTATATTGCGCACTGCACGCAACGAAAAATACATTTTAATAGACATCGGAACAAATGCGCGATATGCCTTTAGGGCATTATCGGCATTTTGCTTGATGATTGGAGGGGCTCCGATGGGACACTATTGGTTGATCCGCCCGCGCGGTGACTGGCGCCTTGGTCTCGTCATCACTGTCGGAGACGGCGGCACGACCGTTCCTCAGATCTATCCCAACGGCCGTCCTCTTTCGAGAGTGACCCCTTACGTTGCGGTGGGCGGTTAGAATGAAAACAGAACCGACAATCATAATTTCAATATATTTCTTGTCAATACTTATGACGACGAGTGCGGGCCAATCTTACAGCCAAAGTACGGATATTATAACCATGGCCAAATCGCCTCCCATGAGTTCTGACAGCGCAAGCCCAACGACACAGGCTGCACCCGCCCGGGACGGCAACATCGCCATCAGTGAAGAATTTGACATGGCGGTCGAGCAAGGCACAGCGGAAGCCTATGATCTGTTTATAAAGCGCCATCCAGATCATCCTCTAACAGTGGAAGCGCGAAGGCGGCTGAATATTATGAATAATGGCAATGCGAACCGTTCGATTTTGGGAATAATATTACGTGGCAAAGAAATTAAAGGCTCAGATGGAGAGAAGCAATGAGTGGGACGGGGCATACAACCAAATCTGTCACATCAACAACCGACCAGACTATTAATGGTGTGTTGAGCGGCGTTGCGTGGGGTGACGCCACAATTTATTATTCGTTCCCGACAACCAGCGGCGAATACGCATATACCGGTGAGCCTGAGTGTCGGTCCACAAAGAAGTTGAATGATATGAATCGTTTGTGATTCCATGCTGTTGATTTGATTCGACGAGGGCATGGAAGCGATGTGGACGAAAGCAAACCGCGGGAA